>NZ_JAAGPP010000221.1:0-10726 GCF_017104975.1 Burkholderia sp. Ac-20344 | reverse complement strand
GGCGCATCGGCGACGCGCGGCGCCGGCGCCGCGCGTCGCCGATGCGCCCGCGAAGCCATGGTGGCCGCTGGCGCTGGCCGGCGTCGCCGCGATCGCGTCCGAAGGCGCGACCTGGGCCGGCTTGCCCGTGTGGCTGTCGGCGCTGCTGGCGCTCGCGGCGGTACTCGCGTGCGGGCTCACCACGTACAAGAAGGGCTGGATCGCGATCCGCAACGGCAATCTGAACATCAACGCGCTGATGAGCATCGCGGTGACGGGTGCGATGGCGATCGGCCAGTGGCCGGAAGCCGCGATGGTGATGGTGCTGTTCACGATTGCCGAGCTGATCGAAGCGAAGTCGCTCGACCGGGCGCGCAACGCGATCCAGGGCCTGATGCAGCTCGCGCCGGACACCGCGACCGTGCAGGACGCCGACGGGGCGTGGCGCACGATCGAGGCCGCACAGGTGGCGCTCGGTGCAGTCGTGCGCGTGAAGCCGGGCGAGCGGATCGGGCTGGACGGCGAAGTCGTCGCGGGCCGCTCGACGGTGAACCAGGCGCCGATCACCGGCGAGAGCTTGCCCGTCGAAAAGACGACCGGCGATGCCGTGTACGCGGGCACGATCAACGAATCGGGTTCGTTCGACTATCGCGTGACGGCCGTCGCGGCCAACTCGACGCTCGCGCGGATCATCCATGCGGTTGAAGAAGCTCAAGGCGCGAAGGCGCCGACGCAGCGCTTCGTCGACCAGTTCGCACGCGTCTACACGCCGATCGTGTTCGCGGTCGCGCTGCTGGTGGCGGTGGTGCCGCCGATCGTCATGAGCGGTGCGTGGCACGACTGGATCTACCGCGCGCTGGTGCTGCTCGTGATCGCGTGCCCGTGCGCACTGGTGATCTCGACCCCGGTGACGATCGTGTCGGGGCTCGCGGCCGCGGCGCGGCGCGGGATTCTCGTGAAGGGCGGCGTCTATCTGGAAGAAGGGCGCAAGCTCGCGTGGCTCGCGCTCGACAAGACCGGCACGATCACGCACGGCAAGCCGGTGCAGACCGACTTTGACCTGCATGCGGACGACGCCGATGCGGCGCGTGTACGGCACCTCGGCGCGAGCCTCGCGGCGCGCTCCGATCACCCGGTGTCGCAGGCGATTGCAGCCGCGGCACGCGACGCCGGCACGGCGGCATTCGCCGATGCGAAGGACTTCGAAGCGATCGTCGGGCGCGGCGTGCGCGGCACGATCGACGGCACGCGTTACTGGCTCGGCAACCACCGGCTCGTCGAGGAGCTCGAGCGCTGCTCGACGGCCCTCGAAGCGAAGCTCGATGCGCTCGAGCGGCAGGGCAAGAGCGTCGTGGTGCTGGTCGACGAAGCGCGCGTGCTCGGCATCTTCGCGGTGGCCGACACGATCAAGGACACGAGCCGCGCGGCGATCGCCGATCTGCATGCGCTCGGCATCCGCACCGCGATGCTGACGGGCGACAACCCGCATACCGCGCAGGCGATCGCGCAGCAGGCCGGTATCGACGACGCGCGCGGCAACCAGTTGCCGGAAGACAAGCTCGCGGCGGTCGAGGAACTGGCAGCCGGCGGCGCGGGCGCGGTCGGGATGGTCGGCGACGGGATCAACGATGCGCCGGCGCTCGCGCGCGCCGACATCGGCTTCGCGATGGGCGCGATGGGCACCGACACCGCGATCGAGACGGCCGACGTCGCGCTGATGGACGACGACCTGCGCAAGATTCCCGCGTTCGTGCGGCTGTCGCGTGCGACGCATCGCGTACTGGTGCAGAACATCGGCTTCGCGCTCGGCGTGAAGATCGTGTTCCTCGGCCTCACGGTCGCGGGGCTCGGCACGATGTGGATGGCGGTCTTCGCCGACGCGGGCGCAAGCCTGATCGTCGTGGCCAACGGTTT
Organism: Burkholderia sp. Ac-20344; assembly: GCF_017104975.1. Classification (NCBI taxonomy): domain Bacteria; kingdom Pseudomonadati; phylum Pseudomonadota; class Betaproteobacteria; order Burkholderiales; family Burkholderiaceae; genus Burkholderia; species Burkholderia sp. Ac-20344. Next base: position 8,833 of record NZ_JAAGPP010000221.1, on the reverse strand, counting down.
GCGGCTGCTGTCGTCCTCGGGGGCGTTCGGTAGCGCGCAGGCCACGCGTTGAGGAGCACGCGATGAGCTTTCTGAAACGAATCCTGGGCGGCCACGGCGGTGGTCATGGCGGCGGGTACGGCAACAGCGGCCACGGTGGCGGCCATCACGGCGGGCCGCGCCACGACGGGCAGGGCGGCCACGATGCGCGCGGCCGCGATCGCCACGGCTGGGGCTGGCAGGCGCCAGCCGACAGTCGAAGCGGGCAGGGCGGCGGCAACGTATCGCTGAGCCAGCTCGCCTGTGCGGGCTGCGGCGCGCTCAATGCGTCGGATGCGCGTTTCTGCGCGCAGTGCGGTGCCGCGCAACGCGGCAAGTCCTGCAGCCGCTGCCACTCGGCGCTGGCGGCCGACGCGCGGTTCTGTCCCGGATGCGGGACGCAGGCGGCGTAAGTTTGTCGGCCATTCGCGCCGGCGGCGCGTGAACGCCGGCCGGCGCGCTTCATTTCAGCGCCGGCGCAGGCGAACCGGCCTTTCGATCAGCGCAGCGGCAGGTAGATCTCGGTGCGCAGATCGGCCGGCGCCGCATCCATCGGCGTATTGAGGTACAGCTCGAACGGCGGTGCGTCGGCGGCTTCGCGGCCCGAGTGACGCAGCCAGTCGCCGTAGAGCCACTGATAGGCTGTCTTCAGGTCCGCATACGGCCCCGTATGCAACAGCACCGCGTATTCGCCGCCCGCCACCGTTACGCGCTCCACGGGCGGCGCGGGTTCGACGTCCGGCGCGCCGGCGGCCGGCATGAAGCAGGCTTTCGCGCGCAACTGCGCTTCGGGCGTCGTGTCCGGATCGTCGTAGAAGATCCCGATCATCTTCGCGCCCGGGCCGATCAGCCCGCGCTGCCCGACCCACGCACCGATCCGCGCGAACGCGTCGCCGACCTTCATGTACGCGCCGGTGTGCGCCACTGCATAGCCGTGCAACGCCGGCAACTGCCGGATCTCGACTTCATGCTTGAACATGTCTTCTTCTCCTCGCTGTAGCGGATAGATGGGCCGGTGGCTGCCCGTGCGCCGGTGCTGTGCGGGCGGCACGCCGTACGCGTCGCGAAACGCCCGCGCGAACGCGTGCGTCGAACCGTAGCCCGCGCGCCGCGCGATCTCGTCGAGCGGCCGCGCGGTGCAGACGAGATCCTCGGACGCTCGCACGATCCGCATCCGGCGCACCGTCAGCACGATCGACTCGCCATACAGCGCGCGATAGACGCGCTGCCAGTGATACGGCGACAGGCATGCGATTTCGGCGAGCCGGTTCAGGTCGAGCGGGCCGTCGAGGTGTGCGCGGACGTATTCATGGACGCGTGCCACGCTCGCTGCGTAGCGGATCCAGGCGGGCGAGTCGGGTTTCGTTTCGACGGTCATCGGCGTGTCAGGGCAGGAACCGACGTCACGGTAGCACGGCCCGATTTGATAAATCTTGCGGAAATGCATAGGAGGCCGATAAATCAGGCCCTTTTTTATTTCGACGAAATGGGGTCTTGCCCCCCTGCGATCTATGACTAAAGTTAAAGACGGTGAAATCGGGTGATCGCGTCATTTTTCTCGGGTAAGTTGCTCCGACGGGGCAGCACGCATTTCGAAGTACGCAGGTAGTTCGTCGATGTTCAATCGCAACACCACGTTTTCGGGAGAAGAAGAAATGGATGCTTCCAGCTTCATCACGTCGCTGCAGACCACGCTAGGAGGGTATCTGCCAAAGATCGCCGGCGCGATCGGCATCCTGGTGATCGGCTGGCTGATCGCCGTGGCGGTGCGGGCCGGCGCGCTGCGCCTGCTCAACGCGCTGAAGGTCGATCAGCGGATCAACGAAAGCACCGGCCAGGGCGCGTACGTCGAACGCATCATCGCGGGCGGCCTGTTCTGGCTCGTGCTGCTGGTCACCGCGGTGGGCATCTTCAACGTGCTCAACCTGTATGCGGTCTCCAACCCGTTCTCGCTGCTCGTCACGCATATCGTCAACTACCTGCCGAACCTGATCGGCGGCGGGGCGCTGACGCTGATCGCGTGGCTCATCGCGTCGCTGCTGCGCAGCCTCGCGAACCGCGCGCTGAAGGCGAGCAAGATCGACGACAAGCTGTCCGAAGGCGCCGGCATGCAGCCGATGACCGGCTATCTCGGCGACGTGCTGTTCTGGCTCGTGATCCTGATGTTCCTGCCGGCGATCCTCGCGTCGTTCGCGCTGTCGGGGCTGCTGTCGCCGGTGCAGGGGATGGTCGACAAGCTGCTCGCGATCGTGCCGAACCTGTTCGCGGCTGCGGTGATCGGCATCGTCGGCTGGATCGTCGCGCGGGTGCTGCGCGGCCTCGTGACGAACCTGCTCGTTGCCGCCGGCGCCGACCGCCTCACGCAGCGTCTCGACAGCCCGACGCCCGTGCGCGTGTCGAGCCTGATCGGCACGATCGTCTACGTGTTCGTGTTCGTGCCGACGCTGATCTCCGCGCTCGATGCGTTGAAGATCGATGCGATCTCGGTGCCGGCCACCAACATGCTGAACCAGTTCCTCGGCGCGGTGCCGGACATCGTCGCGGCGATCGTGATCGTGCTGGTGACGTTCTACTTCGCGCGCTTCGTCGCGTCGCTCGCGCAGAAGCTGCTGGAAGCGGCGGGCGCCGACGGGCTGCCGGCCGTGCTCGGCGTCGAGCGCGTGTTCTCGGGGATTCTGCAGCCGTCGGTGCTGGTCGCGCGGCTGATCGTGTTCTTCGCGATGCTGTTCGCGTCGGTCGAAGCCGCGAACCGGCTCGGCTTCTCGCAGGTGCGCGACGTCGTCACGCTGTTCATCGAATTCGGCGGCCACGTGCTGATGGGCGGCGTGATCCTCGTGATCGGCGTGTGGCTCGCGGGCCTCGCGCGCCGCGTGATCGAGCAGGCCGACCGCGAGCACAGCGTGCTGTTCGCGCGCATCGCGCAATTCGCGATCCTCGGCCTCGTGTTCGCGATGGGGCTGCGTGCGATGGGCATCGCGAACGAGATCGTGCAGCTCGCGTTCGGCCTCGTGCTCGGCGCGATCGCGGTGGCAGTGGCGCTGTCGTTCGGCCTCGGTGGCCGCGAAGCGGCCGGCAAGCTGCTCGACCGCTGGTTCAACCAGCGCGGCGGCGGGCAGTAACGCCACCGTCGAGCATCCGTCCGGCCGCGCTGCGCGGTCGGCCGGCGCTGCGGCAGCGTGGGTATCCAGCCGGGCGAGAACGGCACGCGCCAGCGTTCGCTCGTGCGGCGCGGCCAGCACCCGACCGTCGCCGAACGCTGTCGCCGCGTCGGCCCTTCGCCGATCGGCTCCGTTACCCGTCTCGTGTCTGCATTTCCGTCAGCGAAATGTCAGCCGCGATCTTTGCCGAATTTCGATAACACGTCGTTTAATGACTCTCTAGCATCGATTCTCAGTCGCGCAGGCCGCCAGGCCCGGCGCCTTTGAGGAGAGAGTCAGATGATAGCAGAGTCGAATGGCCGGCCCGCCGCCGGCGCCAAGTCGTCCGGCCAGCCCGCGCTGCAGCAGACGCTCGGGACCTGGCAACTGTGGGGTATCGCGGTCGGCCTCGTGATTTCCGGCGAATACTTCGGCTGGAGCTACGGCTGGGCGAGCGCCGGCACGCTGGGCTTCGTCATCACCGCACTGTTCGTCGCGGCGATGTACACGACCTTCATCTTCAGTTTCACCGAGCTGACGACGTCGATCCCGCACGCGGGCGGCCCGTTTGCCTACGCGCGCCGTGCATTCGGCCCGACCGGCGGCTATCTCGCCGGTGCCGCGACGCTTGTCGAGTTCGTGTTCGCGCCGCCCGCGATCGCGCTCGCGATCGGCGCCTACCTGCACGTGCAGTTCCCGGGCCTCGAGCCGAAGCATGCGGCGATGGGCGCGTATCTCGTGTTCATGGCGCTGAACATCGTCGGCGTGCAGATCGCGGCGACCTTCGAGCTGGTCGTCACGCTGTTCGCGATCTTCGAGCTGCTGGTGTTCATGGGCGTCGTGTCGCCGGGCTTCGCGTGGAGCAACTTCATGAAGGGCGGCTGGTCGGGCGCCGATCATTTCAGCCTGGGCGCGTTCCACGGGATGTTCGCGGCGATCCCGTTCGCGATCTGGTTCTTCCTCGCGATCGAAGGCGTCGCGATGGCCGCCGAGGAGGCGAAGAACCCGAAGCGCTCGATTCCGATCGCGTACGTGGCCGGGATCCTGACCCTCGTTGCGCTCGCGATCGGCGTGATGGTGTTCGCCGGCGGCGCGGGCGACTGGACCAAGCTCGCGAACATCAACGACCCGCTGCCGCAGGCGATGAAGTACATCGTCGGCGCGAACAGCGGCTGGATGCACATGCTCGTGTGGCTCGGGTTGTTCGGGCTGGTCGCGTCGTTCCACGGGATCATCCTCGGCTATTCGCGCCAGATCTTCGCGCTGGCCCGCGAAGGCTACCTGCCCGAATGGCTCGCGAAGGTGCATCCGCGCTTCAAGACGCCTTACCGCGCGATCCTCGCGGGCGGCGTGGTCGGCATCGCGGCGATCTACAGCGACGAGCTGATCCAGTTCGGCGGGCAGACGCTGACCGCGAATATCGTGACGATGTCGGTGTTCGGTGCGATCGTGATGTATATCGTGAGCATGGCGTCGCTGTTCAAGCTGCGCCGCTCGCAGCCGAACATGGCGCGGCCGTTCCGCGCGCCGCTGTACCCGATCTTCCCGGCGTTTGCGATCCTGGCCGCGCTCGTCTGTCTCGTTACGATGGTGGTTTTCAACGGGCTGGTCGCGCTGGTGTTCCTCGGGTTCCTCGCGCTCGGCTATGCGTACTTCCTCGCGACGCGTTCGCAGCGTGCGAGTGCGCACGGCGACGCGCTGCTGGAGGAGTGAGCAGGATGAAGGTGAAAGGCCGTTCCTGACGGCATCCGGCGCGCCCCGTCGAACGGGCGCGCCGTCGGCTTTTGGCAAGGAGACTCGCAGATGTCCTATACGGAGACGATCGGTTCGCGCACGTACCGCTTCGCGGACCTGAAGACGCTGCTCGCGAAGGCGAGCCCGCTGCGTTCCGGCGACCAGCTCGCCGGTGTCGCGGCGGCGAGCGAGGAGGAGCGCGTCGCCGCGAAGATCGCGCTCGCGGGCGTGCCGCTGAAGGCGTTCCTGAACGAAGCGGTGATCCCGTATGAAGACGACGAGGTCACGCGCCTCATCGTCGACGATCACGATGCGCAGGCGTTCGCGGAAATCTCGCACCTGACGGTCGGCGATTTCCGCAACTGGCTGCTGTCGCCGGCCGCCGACGGTGCGGCGCTCGAACGGATCGCACCGGGCCTCACGCCCGAGATGGTCGCGGCCGTGTCGAAGCTGATGCGCAACCAGGACCTGATCGCGGCGGCGAGGAAGCGGCGCGTCGTCACGCGCTTTCGCAATACGGTCGGGCTCGCCGGCCGGATGTCGGTGCGGCTGCAGCCGAACCACCCGACCGACGACGTGAAGGGCATTGCCGCATCGATGCTCGACGGGCTGATGTACGGCTGCGGCGACGCGATGATCGGCATCAACCCGGCGACCGACAGCCTCGCGGCGATCGTGAAGCTGCTCGCGATGATCGACGGGTTCCGCGAACGCTACGGCGTGCCGACGCAGTCGTGCGTGCTCACGCACGTGACCAACACGATCGCGGCGATCGAGAAGGGCGCGCCGGTCGATCTCGTGTTCCAGTCGATCGCGGGCACCGAGAAGGCGAACGCGAGCTTCGGCATCTCGCTCGCGCTGCTCGGCGAGGCGCGCGAGGCCGCGTTGTCGCTCAAGCGCGGCACCGTCGGCAACAATCTCATGTACTTCGAGACGGGCCAGGGCAGCGCGCTGTCGGCGAACGCGCACTTCGGCGTCGACCAGCAGACCTGCGAGGTGCGCGCGTATGCGGTCGCGCGCAAGTTCGAGCCGTTCCTCGTGAACACGGTGGTCGGCTTCATCGGGCCCGAATACCTGTACGACGGCAAGCAGATCATCCGCGCCGGGCTCGAGGATCACTTCTGCGGGAAGCTGCTCGGCGTGCCGATGGGCTGCGACATCTGCTACACGAACCACGCGGAAGCCGACCAGGACGACATGGACACGCTGCTGACGCTGCTGGGTGCGGCCGGCATCAACTTCATCATGGGGATTCCGGGCGCGGACGACGTGATGCTGAACTACCAGAGCACGTCGTTTCACGACCAGCTGTACGTGCGTGAAGTGCTCGGCCTGCGCCGTGCGCCGGAATTCGAGGAGTGGCTGGAGACGATGGAGATCGCCGACGCGCACGGCGTGCTGCGCACGGCGACGTCGCGTGCGCCGCTGCTCGCGGGCGCAAATGACTGGATGGGGATTTCGGCATGAGCGACGCCGTCGAAAAGAATCCGTGGGCGCAACTGAAGTCGTTCACGAATGCGCGGATCGCGCTCGGCCGCGCGGGCAACAGCCTGCCGACCGCGCCGCTGCTGGCCTTCAACCTGTCGCATGCGCAGGCGCGCGATGCGGTGCACCAGCCGCTCGACGCGGCCGCGCTGCGGCGCGAGATCGAGGCGGCCGGCCTGCTGCCGACGCTCGGCGTGCAGAGCGCCGCGCCGGACCGCGACCACTATCTGCGCCGGCCCGACCTCGGCCGCAAGCTGTCGGATGACAGCCGCGGGCTGCTGGCCGGCTACGGTGCGGCGCTCGACGACGCGCCCGACGTCGTGTTCGTGATCGGCGACGGGCTGTCGGCGTTCGCGGCCGCGAAGCAGGCGCTGCCGTTGCTGCAGGCAGTGCGGCCGCGGCTCGACGCGGACGGCTGGCGGATCGGCCCGGTGGTGGTCGCGACGCAGGCGCGCGTCGCGCTCGGCGACGAGATCGGCGAGCTGCTGCGCGCGAAGGTCGTCGCGATGCTGATCGGCGAACGGCCGGGGCTCAGCTCGCCGGACAGCCTCGGCGTGTACCTGACGTGGGCGCCGAAGGTCGGCTGCCACGATGCACTGCGCAACTGCATCTCGAACGTGCGGCCGGAAGGGCTGCCGCATGCGGCAGCCGCGCACAAGCTGCATTACCTGATGACGCACGCGCGCCGGCTCGGGCTGACGGGCGTCGGGTTGAAGGATGACAGCGACGCGTTGTTGCCGCAGGCGGAAGCGGAGCGGATCGGGGCGGACTGAGAAGGGCTGCGCGCGGGCTGCCGCCGAGTGGCGGTATTCGCGCAGTTCGAGTGGCCCGCGGGGCGGCTACCTGAACAGCCGCTCGCACAGAAAATCGACGAACACGCGCAGCTTCGGCGACAACTGCCGGCTCGACGGCCACACGATCGAGAACTGCCCCGGCGCGATCCGGTAGTCGTCGAGCACGGTGACGAGCGCGCCGTGTTCGAGCGCGTCGCGCGCAAGGAAGTCGGGCATGTAGCCGATGCCGAGCCCCGCGAGCACGGTGCCGCGCAGCGCTTCCATGTTGTTGCAGGTCAGCGCGGTGCGCAGCTTCAGCGGCGTGCCGTCGTCGGCCGCGAGCGCCCAGTCCTGCAGCTTGCCGGTGGTCGGGAAGCAGTAGCGCACGCATTCGTGCGCTTCGAGATCGCGCGGCGTGCGCGGCGTGCCGGCCTGCGCGAGATACGCGGGCGCCGCGCACAGCACGAACGCGAACGGACCGAGCCGCCGCGACATCAGGCTCGAATCGGACAGCGGGCCGCTGCGGATCACCGCGTCGAAACCGCCTTCGACGACATCCACCATCCGGTCGTTGAAATCGAGATCGAGCTCGACGTCCGGGTAGTGCTGCCGGAATTCGGGCAGCACCGGCAGCAGGAACCGGTAGCCGATCACCGGCAGGCTCACGCGCAGCTTGCCGCGCGGGCGCTGCGCCGATGCCGTCACGGTCGCTTCGGCATCGCGGAAATCTTCGAGGATCCGCTGGCAGCGTTCGTAGAAATGACGCCCCTCTTCGGTGAGCGTGACGCGCCGCGTCGTGCGGTTGAACAGGCGCACGCCGAGCGACTGCTCGAGTTTCGCGATCGTCTTGCCGACCGCCGACGCCGAGATGCCGAGCGCGCGGCCGGCCGCGACGAAGCTCAGCGCGTCGGCGGTGCGGACGAAGGCGACGATGCCGGTCAGGTTTTCCATCGAATCGAAGGGGGCGCGCCGACGCGCGTAGTCGAGTGAATTGCGGAATTTTAATCCGTTATATGTGGAACTTCGCGTGGTTTTTCGCGGATTGAATCGGATTTATCTTCTGTCGCTCTGACGGCGCAACTGCGCCGGCTTTTCGAGGAGCGATGATGGATCACCTTTTTTCAGCCGCTTCGGGCCCGTCGGCACGCCGGCGCGCGTGGGTGCTGGCCGCCGTCTGCATGGCCGCCGTCGCGCTGCCGCTGTCGTTTTCAGGCGGTGCGGTCGCGACGCCCGCGATCGGCCGCGACCTGCACGGCGACACGGTCGCGATGAACTGGATCACCAACGCGTTCATGCTCGCGTTCGGCAGCTTCCTGATGGCGGCCGGCGCGCTGGCCGACCAGTTCGGCCGCAAGCGCCTGTTCGCGATCGGCGTTGGCGGCTTCACGCTGATGTCGGTCGCGCTCGCGTTCGCGCCGTCGATGCTCACGGTCGACCTGCTGCGCGCCGCGCAAGGGCTCGCGGCAGCCGCGGCACTGGCGGGCGGCACGGCCGCGCTCGCGCAGGAGTTCGACGGCGCAGCGCGCACGCGCGCATTCAGCCTGCTCGGCACGACCTTCGGGATCGGGCTCGCGTTCGGGCCCGTGCTCGCCGGCGCGCTGATCGGGCATTTCGGCTGGCGCGCGATCTTCGTGACGAGCGCGGTGGCCGGCGGGCTGTCGCTCGGCTTCGGGCTGCCGCGCATGC
>NZ_JAAGPP010000220.1:0-10993 GCF_017104975.1 Burkholderia sp. Ac-20344 | reverse complement strand
CCGCGCGGCCATCCCGCCCGCGCCCGGCCACGCGGCCGGCGGCATCCCGCGCAGCACCGCCCGCACGCGCTGCGCGAGCGCGTTCGGGTTGCGGTACTTGACGATGAAGCTGGCCGGCGCGTTGCGCAGGAACGTCTTCAGCGTCTTCGCGTTCTGCACGACAGGCAGCGTCGCGAATTCGGGATCGAAATCGACATACGAATCGGGTTGGTTGAAACGCATGTCGTCACAGAACATCGACGGGTATTCGTGGTCGGCGGGCGGCGTGTCGCAGCGGAAGCTCGCGTGCAGCAGCGGAATGCGCCGCCCGATCAGCCAGCAGGTGAGTCCGTACACGATGATGAAATAGGTCGCGTACGTGAACATCGCCGGCGTCGCGCCGTTGTTGCGGTGCACGAAGCGCAGCCGCACGCGCTGCGGGTTCGCGTCGAGTTCCGCATGCAGGTCGTCGAGCACGCAGTGCATGAAATTCACCGCGCGCGCCATCGCGTGCAGGCCGTCGCGCGCGGACAGCGTCGCCTGGCTCATCGCGATGAAGCTGCCGCTGCGCATCGGGTGGCGATCCTGCCCGAAAAACTCGTCGTCGAGCGCGCGCGCGATCGCGTTCCACAGCGCGCCGTATTGCTGCGCGGACACCCGTGCGCGCGGCTGCCCGAGCAGCGCGGGCGCGATGCCGGCCTGCGCGAGCAGCGGCTCGGCATCGACGTCGCGCCGGGTCGCGAGCGCGACGCTGTAGGCGACGAGGCTGATCGCGACGGTTCCCTTGTCTTCCTGCTTCATCGGTGCCGCCGGTGTGGCAAAAACGCTCAGTGTAAATGAGCGACGCGAGCATCGAACAGTCGCGCCTGCTTGCCTACACTTGTTGCATCGAAACGCAAGGACGGTCGCGCCTGGCGGCCGCGGGAGACAGCAGCACCATGGACGAGCTTTACACCGAAGACCAGCGGATGATTCGCGACGCCGCGCGCGCATTTGCCACCGAGATGCTGGCGCCGAACGCGGCGCAATGGGACCACGATGCGCACCTGCCCGACGCGATCGTCGCGCAGCTCGGCGAACTCGGCCTGCTCGGGATGATCGTGCCGCAGGAGCTGGGCGGCTCGTATACGGACTACGTGGCCTACGCGCTGGCGATGGAAGAGGTCGCCGCCGGCGATGCCGCGTGCGCGACGATGATGAGCGTGCACAACTCGGTCGGCTGCGGGCCGATCCTCGGCTTCGGCACGCCCGCGCAGAAGGATCGCTGGCTGGCCGACATGGCGTCCGGCCGCGTGATCGGCGCGTTCTGCCTGACCGAGCCGCATGCCGGCTCCGAGGCGAACAACCTGCGCACGCGGGCGGCGCTGCGCGACGGCAAATGGGTGCTGAACGGCGCGAAGCAGTTCGTGACCAACGGCCAGCGCGCCGGTGTCGCGATCGTTTTTGCCATGACCGACCCGGAAGCCGGCAAGCGCGGCATTTCCGCGTTCCTGGTGCCGACCGACACGCCGGGCTTCATCGTCGGCAAGCCCGAGAAGAAGATGGGCATCCGTGCGTCGGATACGTGCCCGATCACGTTCGAGAACTGCGCGATTCCGGAAGAGAACCTGCTCGGCAATCGCGGCGAAGGGCTGAAGATCGCGCTGTCGAATCTCGAGGGCGGCCGCATCGGCATCGCCGCGCAGGCGCTTGGCATCGCGCGCGCCGCATTCGACAAGGCGCGCCGCTATGCGGGCGAGCGCGTGCAGTTCGGCAAGCCGATCGCCGAGCACCAGGCGATCCAGCAGAAGCTCGCCGACATGGCCGTGCAGATCAACGCCGCGCGCCTGCTCGTGCATCACGCGGCGAAGCTGCGCACGGCCGGGCTGCCGTGCCTGTCGGAAGCGTCGCAGGCGAAGCTGTTCGCGTCGGAGATGGCCGAGCGCGTGTGTTCGGACGCGATCCAGATTCACGGCGGCTACGGTTACCTGGTCGATTACGAAGTCGAGCGTCACTATCGCGACGCGCGCATCACGCAGATTTACGAAGGCACCAGCGAAGTGCAGCGGATGGTGATCGCGCGGCAGCTGTGAGCCGCAGCGGTTGCCCCGGCAACGACATCACGCAGGGCACGAGGGCAGCGCGGCAAACGCGGCACGCAACGACGTGACCGTGCGCCGCAACAGAGGCAACCGGGCATGCGCCGGTTGACCGCGAGGCATGGAGACTTGCCAGGGCATGGGACCCGCGTAAGCGCTAAAGCGCTAACGTGGGTCGACAGGAGACGACACGATGACGGTACAGGCATTCCTGGACGCACGCGACTTTCTGCTGCGCCATCGCACCGACTACGAAACCGCGTATCGCGAGTTCGAGTGGCCGGTGCTCGATGCGTTCAACTGGGCGCTCGACTACTTCGACCCGATGGCGCACGGCAACGACCGGCCCGCGCTGTGGATCGTCGACGCGGCGACGGGCACCGGCGACCCGTATTCGTTCGCGCAGATGTCCGAGCGTTCGTCGCGGATCGCGAACTGGCTGCGCTCGATCGGCGTCGTGCGCGGCGACCGGATCCTGCTGATGCTGCCGAACCGTGTCGAGCTGTGGGACGCGATGCTCGCCGCGATGAAGCTCGGTGCGATCGTGCTGCCTGCCACCACGCAACTGTCGCCCGACGACGTACGCGACCGCGTGCAGATCGGCGGTGCGAAATACGCGATCGTCGACGAGAACGAAACCGCCAAATTCGAACAGCCGGATCTCGGCCTCGCGCAGAAGATCGTCGCCGGCGCGCCGCGCGCGGGCTGGCTCGCGATGAACGACGGCTATGCGGCGAGCGCCGAATTCAAGCCGGACGCCGTCACGCACGCGAACGATCCGATGCTGCTGTACTTCACGTCGGGCACGACGTCAAAGCCGAAGCTCGTCGAGCACACGCACCGCACCTACCCGGTCGGCCATCTGTCGACGATGTACTGGGTCGGCCTGCAGCCGGGCGACATTCACTGGAACATCAGCTCGCCGGGCTGGGCAAAGCACGCGTGGAGCTGCTTCTTCGCGCCGTGGAACGCGCAGGCATGCGTGTTCGCATTCAACTACGCCCGCTTCGAGCCGAAGGTCGTGCTCGATGCGCTCGTCAAATACCGGGTGACGACGCTGTGCGCGCCGCCGACCGTGTGGCGCATGCTCGTGCAGCAGCCGCTCGCGTCGTTCGACGTGAAGCTGCGCGAGATCGTCGGCGCGGGCGAGCCGCTGAATCCCGAGATCATCGAGCGCGTGAAGAAGGCGTGGGGTATCGCGATCCGCGACGGTTACGGCCAGACCGAAACGACCTGCCTGATCGGCAACTCGCCGGGCCAGCCGGTCGTTGCGGGCTCGATGGGCCGGCCGCTGCCCGGCTACCGCATCACGCTGCTCGACCCGGACGGCATGCCGGTGACCGAAGGCGAGGTCGCGCTGCCGATCGGCGCCGACGTCACGCGCCCGGTGGGGCTGATGAAAGGCTATGCGAACAATCCCGACGCGACGGCCTACGCGATGCGCGACGGCCACTACCGCACGTCGGACATCGCGATGCGCCGCGATGACGGCTACTACGTGTACATCGGCCGCGCGGACGACGTGTTCAAGTCGTCCGACTACCGATTGAGCCCGTTCGAACTCGAGAGCGTGCTGATCGAGCATCCGGCGATCGCCGAGGCGGCCGTCGTGCCGAGCCCCGACCCCGTGCGGCTGTCGGTGCCGAAGACCTTCATCACGCTGCGGCAGGGCTACGAGGAAAGCCCCGCGCTGGCGCTGGAGATCTTCCGTTTCTCGCGCGAGAAGCTCGCGCCGTACAAGCGGATCCGCCGCCTGCAGTTCGCGGAACTGCCGAAGACGATCTCGGGGAAGATCCGCCGCGTCGAATTGCGCCGCCGCGAGATCGAGCGCGGCGACGATGCAAGTGAACGGATGCCCGGCGAATACTGGGAAGAGGATTTCGCCGCCGAACTGAAGTGACGTGACCGCGGGCCGCGCGCGCCGCATGTCGCGGCCGCCGCCCGCAGCCGAATTGAACCGGCCGCGCGGCGATATCGCGCTTCGCGGCCCTCTGCAAGGAGACAGAATCGATGAACGCGAATTCGAAAGACGTGCCGACGGTCAAGCTGCTGATCGACGGCGCCTTCGTCGAGTCCGCCACGAACGAGTGGCGCGACATCGTCAACCCGGCGACGCAGCAGGTGCTCGCGCGCGTGCCGTTCGCGACCGTCGCGGAAGTCGACGCGGCCGTGCAGGCCGCGCACGCCGCCTACGCGACGTGGAAGAACACGCCGATCGCCGCGCGCATGCGCATCATGCTGAAGTTCCAGGATCTCGTGCGCACGAACCAGCAGCGCATCGCGAAGACGCTGACCGCCGAGCAGGGCAAGACGATCCCCGATGCCGAAGGCGACATCTTCCGCGGCCTCGAAGTGGTCGAGCATGCATGCTCGATCGGTTCGCTGCAGCTCGGCGAATTCGCGGAGAACGTCGCGGGCGGCGTCGATACCTACACGTTGCGCCAGCCGCTCGGCGTGTGCGCGGGCATCACGCCGTTCAACTTCCCCGCGATGATTCCGCTGTGGATGTTCCCGATGGCGATCGTCTGCGGCAACACGTTCGTGCTGAAGCCGTCGGAACAGGATCCGCTGTCGACGATGCAGCTCGTCGAGCTCGCGATCGAGGCAGGCATACCGAAAGGGGTACTGAACGTCGTGCACGGCGGCAAGGAAGTCGTCGACGCGATCTGCACGCATCCACTCGTGAAGGCGATCTCGTTCGTCGGTTCGACGGCGGTCGGCACGCACGTGTACAACCTTGGCAGCCAGCACGGCAAGCGCGTGCAGTCGATGATGGGCGCGAAGAACCACGCGGTCGTGCTGCCCGACGCGAACCGCGAGCAGGCGATCAACGCGCTCGTCGGCGCGGGCTTCGGTGCGGCCGGCCAGCGCTGCATGGCGACGTCGGTCGCGGTGCTGGTCGGCAAGGCGCGCGACTGGCTGCCGGACATCGTCGCGAAGGCGAAGGCGCTGAAGGTCAATGCGGGCTCGCAAGCGGGCACGGACGTCGGGCCGGTCGTGTCGCGCGGTGCTAAGGCACGCATCCTGTCGTTGATCGACGCGGGCATCAAGGAAGGCGCGAAGCTCGAGCTCGACGGCCGCGGCGTGAAGGTCGCCGGCTTCGAGGAAGGCAACTTCATCGGGCCGACGATCTTCTCGGGCGTGACGCCCGAGATGACGGTCTATACCCATGAAATCTTCGGGCCCGTGCTGGTCGTGATGGAAGCCGACACGCTCGACGACGCGATCGCGCTCGTCAACGCGAACCCGTTCGGCAACGGCGTGGGCCTGTTCACGCAGAGCGGTGCAGCCGCACGCAAGTTCCAGAGCGAAATCGACATCGGCCAGGTCGGCATCAACATCCCGATTCCGGTGCCCGTGCCGTTCTTCAGCTTCACGGGCTCGCGCGGCTCGAAGCTCGGCGATCTCGGCCCGTACGGCAAGCAGGTCGTGCAGTTCTATACGCAAACGAAGACGGTCACCGCGCGCTGGTTCGACGACGACACGACGGCCGGCCCTGTGAACACGACGATCCGGCTGCATTGAGCGGCGGAGGACACGAACATGAAAATCGGTTTTATCGGCCTCGGCCACATGGGTGCGCCGATGGCGCTGAACCTGCTGAAAGCCGGCCATGAAGTGCATGCGTTCGACCTGAGCGCCGATGCATTGCGCGCACTGCAGGATGCCGGTGCACAGGTGGCCGCGTCGCCGCGCGATGCGGCATCGGGCGCGACGTTCGTCATCACGATGCTGCCGGCCGCTCCGCACGTGCGCTCGGTGCTGTCCGGCGAGAACGGCGTGCTCGCCGGCCTCGGCGCGGGGGCGACCGTGATCGATTCGAGCACGATCGACCCGGCGAGCGCGCAGGCGTTCGGCGCGCTGGTGCGCGAGCACGGCGGCGCGTTCGTCGACGCGCCCGTGTCGGGCGGCACCGGCGGTGCGGCGGCCGGCACGCTGACCTTCATGGTCGGCGGCAGCGACGCGGATTTCGAGCGCGTGAAGCCCGTGCTCGCCGGCATGGGCAAGAACATCGTCCACTGCGGCGCGACGGGCATGGGGCAGGTCGCGAAGGTCTGCAACAACCTCGTGCTCGGCATCTCGATGGCGGCGGTATCGGAGGCGATGTCGCTCGGCGTCGCGCTCGGCATCGACCCGAAGGTGCTGGCCGGCATCGTCAACACGTCGACGGGCCGCTGCTGGAGTTCGGATACCTACAACCCGTATCCGGGCGTGATCGACACCGCGCCGTCGTCGCGCGGCTACTCGGGCGGCTTCGGCACCGATTTGATGCTGAAGGATCTCGGCCTCGCGAACGACGCCGCGAAGCAGGCCCGTCAGCCCGTCTATCTCGGTGCGCTCGCGCAGCAGCTGTACCAGACGATGAGCAGCCGCGGCGACGGCCAGCTCGATTTCTCGGCGGTGATCCGCCTGTATCAACCGGCAACGAAGAAGGACGCCTCATGATCGAACTCGACTACGTCGACTACGTCGACGACGGCGCGATCGCGTGCGCGACGCTCAAGCGCCCGCCCGCGAACGCCTTTACCGCGGATGGGCTGCAGCAACTGCAGGCAACCGTCGCCGAACTGAATGCGAATCCGCGCGTGCGCGCGCTGGTGATCACCGGCGACGGCCCGAAGTTCTTCAGCGCGGGTGCCGACCTCAACGCGTTCGCCGAAGGCGACCGCGCGGTCGCGCGTGCGATGGCGTCGCGTTTCGGCGCGGCGTTCGAGGCGCTGCACGATGCGCGCGTGGTGACGATCGCGGCGATCAACGGCTATGCGATGGGCGGCGGCCTCGAATGCGCGCTCGCGTGCGACCTGCGGATCGCCGAGACGCATGCGCAGATGGCGCTGCCCGAGCCGTCGGTCGGCCTGCTGCCGTGCGGGCTCGGCACGCAGACGCTGCCCTGGCTCGTCGGCGAAGGCTGGGCGAAGAAGATCATCCTGACCGGCGCGCGCGTCGACGCGGCGACCGCGCTGCGGATCGGCCTCGTCGAGGACGTGGTGGAAAGCGGCGCCGCGCGCGATGCGGCACTCGCGCTGGCGCGCAACGTCGCGCGGCAAAGCCCGCATGCGGTGGCCTACAGCAAGGAGCTGATCGGCCTCGCGCGCCGCGGCGTGCCGCGCAGCGCGGCGCTCGCGGTCGAGCGCGAACGCTTCGTCGACCTGTTCGACACGAACGATCCGCGCGAAGGCGTGGCCGCGTTCCTCGGCAAGCGCGCGCCGCAATGGCACACCGATGGAGCGCCGCAACGATGAGCACGCCGGTCACGAATCACGACGCGTTCGCGGAGCATGCGCCCGAGGTACTGTTCCGCGTGGTGAACCGCGTGGCGCTGATCACGCTGAACCGGCCGGCCGCGCTCAATGCGCTGTCGTACGCAATGATCGGCGAGCTGGCCGCGCTCCTCGAGCGCTGCCGCGACGACGAGCAGATCGTCGCGGTCGTGCTGCGCGGCGCGGGCGAGAAGGGCTTCTGCGCGGGCGGCGACGTGCGCGCGTTGTACAGGATGGTCGCGCAGCGCGAAACCTGGCTGCCGTTCTTCGTCGATGAATACCGGCTCGACTACGCGATCCATACGTTCCCGAAGCCGGTGGTCGCGCTGATGGACGGCGTGACGATGGGCGGTGGCATGGGCCTCGCGCAGGGCGCGGCGCTGCGCGTCGCGACCGAGCGCAGCAAGATCGCGATGCCGGAGACGCGCATCGGCCTCGTGCCCGACGTCGGCGCGACGCATTTCCTGTCGCGCATGCCGGTCGAGCTCGAACTGTACGTCGGGCTGACCGGCGCGATGCTGTCGGGGGCCGACGCGCTGACCGCGAAGCTCGCGGATCTGTGCGTGCCGTCCGCATGGCTCGACACGTTCGAGACGCGCATCGAAAGCGTCAAGTGGGACGGCGATGCGCTGCCGTTGCTGCGCAAGGTGTTCGAGCCGCCGTGCAACGTCGTGCCGCATGCGGCGCTCGACAGCCAGATGCCGTGGATCGTGCGTCACTTCGACAAGCGCTCGACCGTCGAGCGGATCGTCGCGACGCTGACGCAGGATCTCGCGCGCGAGGAACTGTCGCGCGAGCACCGTCAATGGCTGCAGGCGACGCTCGATGCGCTCACCGGCCATTCGCCGACGATGCTGTACGTGACGCGCGAGGCGCTGCTGCGCGGCCGGCAGATGACGCTGGCCGAATCGTTCCGGATGGAGCTCGGCATCGTCGCGCGCGCGATCGAGGAAGGCGATTTCTGCGAAGGTGTGCGCGCGCATCTCGTCGACAAGGATCGCAAGCCGCGCTGGGCGCCCGCGTCGCTCGTCGAGCTGCGCGCCGAACGCGTGCGGCATTTCCTGACGTCGCCGTGGAAGCTGTTCGCGCATCCGCTTGCCGATCTCGGCGCGGCGTGATGACCCGGCGCGCCCGCGTGGCGCGTCGGTTTCGTTTCATTCATCTCATCCCGTTTCACCCTGGCGCTCGATCATCGGCGGAATCGCCTGCGCGAACGCGTCGATCACGCAGCGCGTCTTGCGCGGCAGGTAGCGTGTCTTCGGCCAGATCGCGTGGATGTCGCCTTCGCAGACGAAGCAGCGGTCGAGCACGACCGTCATCTCGCCGCGCTTCACGTAGTGATCGAGCAGCCAGCTCGGCAGCCAGGCGATCCCGAACCCCGACGCGCCGGCCGCCGCGATCGCCTGCACGTCGTCGAAACTGAGCTGGTGCGGCATGTCGATCCGTACCGTCGAGCCGTCCGGCGCACGCAAGTCCCACGGTTGAACCACGCCCGAGCGTGAATACGCGATCGTCCGGTGGTCTTTCAGGTCGTCGAGCGTCTTCGGCGTCCCGTAGCGGGCGAGATACGACGGCGCCGCGCCGAGGCTGCCGTACTGCGTGCCGAGCCGCCGCACCGCGAGGCTCGTGCTGTCCGCGAGCGTGCCGATCCGCACGGCGAGATCGATGCCTTCCTCGACGAGATCGACGAAACGGTCGGTGATCGACACGTCGATCCGCAAATGCGGATAGGTGCGCGCGAGATCGAGCACGATCGGCGTCACGCAGTGGTGCCCGAACGCGAGCGGCACGCTCAGGCGCAGCTTGCCGCGCGGCTCGTTGCGGCCGCAGTCGAGGTCGGCCTCCGCCGCTTCCAGTTCCGCCAGCGCGCGCACGCAGCGGTCGTAGTACGCCTGGCCGTCGTCGGTCAGGCTCTGGCTGCGCGTCGTGCGTTGCAGCAGCCGTGCGCCGAGCCGCTTCTCGAGCCGCGCGACCGCCTTGCCGACGGCCGAACGCGTCATGTCGAGCCGCTCCGCGGCGAGCGCGAAGCTGCCCGATTCCACTACCTGGACGAAGGTCGTTACGCCGTCGAGTCTGTCGGTCATGGGAGGGTGGGTTGATTGATTCCTGTGGTTCCCCAGTCTGGAGAAATGCGTGCGTCAATGGGGATGAAAATTCTCACTATAGTACCGATTCCCGTCCAGCGTGCGTCGCCGGCCGCACGCGGCGAATCCTTCTCACCTGGAGGCGCGCGGCCCGTTGCCGGGCCGCCGCGCAATACGCATGACGCTATCCGACTCCCGCAGGAATGCGGTCGCGCTCGCGGCCGTCTGTCTCACGTCGCTGATGTTCGGCCTCGAAATCTCGAGCGTGCCGGTGATCCTGCCGACGCTCGAACACGTGCTGCATGGCGATTTCAACGGCATGCAGTGGATCATGAATGCGTACACGATCGCGTGCACGACCGTGCTGATGGCGGCCGGCACGCTCGCCGACCGGTTCGGCCGCAAGCGCGTGTACGTGATCGGCACCGTGCTGTTCGGCGCGACGTCGCTGCTGTGCGGGCTCGCGCCGAACGTGCCGGTGCTCGTCGCGGGCCGGCTGCTGCAGGGCGCGAGCGGCGGCGCGATGCTGATCTGCCAGATTGCGGTGCTGTCGCATCAGTTCCGCGAGGGCCGCGAGCGTGGCCGCGCGTTCGGGATCTGGGGGATCGTGTTCGGCATCGGGCTCGGATTCGGGCCGATCGTCGGCGGCGCGATCGTCGCGCTGGCAAGCTGGCCGTGGGTATTCCTCGTCCATGCGCCGCTCGCGGCCATCGCGCTCGTGCTGATCGGCGGCGCGGTGCAGGAGTCGCGCGATCCGCATGCCGGCACGCTCGACGTCGCGGGCATCGTCACGCTGTCGCTCGCGGTGCTCGGCCTGGCGTTCGCCATCACGCAAGGCGCGGAGCTTGGGCTGACGAGCGCCGCCGGTCTCGGCGTGCTCGGCGCGACCGTGCTGGCGCTGGCCGGCTTCTTCATTGCGGAACGCGCCAGCGCGCGGCCGATGTTCGATTTCTCGGTGTTCCGGATTCGCGCGTTCACCGGCGCGATCTTCGGCTCGATGGGGATGAACTTCAGCTTCTGGCCGTTCATGATCTACCTGCCGATCTGGTTCCAGGTCGCGCTCGGCTACGACAGCGTGACGGCCGGCCTCGCGTTGCTCGCGTACACCTTGCCGACGCTGGTCGCGCCGCCGTTCGGCGAACGGCTCGCGCTGCGCTACGGGCCGGGCGTCGTGATCCCGGGCGGCCTGTTCACGATTGCGGCCGGTTTCGCGCTGATGCGGATCGGCAGCGCGGCCGACCATGCAAGCTGGGTCACGATGCTGCCCGGCTGCGTGATCGCCGGCATCGGGCTCGGGCTCACGAATACGCCCGTGACCAACACGACGACGGGTGCAGTACCGAGCTCGCGGGCCGGGATGGCGTCGGGCATCGACATGAGCGCGCGGATGATCTCGCTCGCGCTGAACATCGCGGCGATGGGCTTCGTGCTGGTCGCGGGGATCGTCGCGAGCCTGAAGGCCGGTGTCGCGGGCGCGATCGGCGACGCGGCGCTGCGCCGGCTCGCGCAGGAGATTGCCGCCGGGCGGACCGACGGGCTGCACGAGATCGCACCGGCGCTCGCGCAGGCCGACCCGACCGGCGCGGCGCTG
>NZ_JAAGPP010000219.1:0-10990 GCF_017104975.1 Burkholderia sp. Ac-20344 | reverse complement strand
CGATGCGCCGATCACGGCCCCGCGCGCCGGTGGCGGCCCGCTGGTCGCGATCGGCGCATCGGCCGGTGGCCCCGGCGCGCTCGCGTCGATCCTCGGCGGCCTGCCGGCCGGTTTCAATGCGCCGATCGTGATCGTGCAGCACGTCGATCGCGCGTTCGCCGAAGGCATGGCGCAATGGCTCGACGGCCAGACGCCGCTCGCCGTGCGCGTCGCGCGCGAAGGCGACCGCCCGCGGCCGGGCGTCGCATTGCTCGCCGCGACCGACGACCACCTGCGCATCACGCGCACCGGCACGCTCGAATACACGCGCGAACCGGCCGCCACGCCGTATCGCCCGTCGGTCGACGTGTTCTTCAACAGCCTGACCGAGCACTGGCCCGGCCGCGTGATCGGCGTGCTGCTCACGGGGATGGGCCGCGACGGCGCGATCGGCCTGAAGGCGCTGCGGATGAAGGGCTACCATACGATCGCGCAGGACGAGGCGACCAGCGCCGTGTACGGCATGCCGAAGGCGGCCGCGACGCTCGGCGCCGCGCGCGCGATCCTGCCGCTCGGGCGCATCGCGGGCGAGCTGGCGGCGCTCGCGCGGATCTGAGCCCGACGATGAACACGCGCAACACCCCTGCCTGCCCCTGCAACGACCGCATCAACCCGCATCGACCATGACCATTGATCTGACTCGCCCGCCAGGCGGCCCCTACACGCCGCCCTACGACGTGCCGGCGATGGTGCTGCTGGTCGACGACCAGACGATCGTGGCGGAAGCCGTACGGCGCGCGCTCATCGACGAAGAAGGTATCGATTTCCACTACTGCCCGCGTTCGGACGACGCGATGGACACCGCGATCGAGACGCGGCCGACCGTGATCCTGCAAGACCTCGTGATGCCCGGCATCGACGGGCTGAGCCTCGTGAAAGCGTACCGGACGAATCCGGCGACGCGCGACGTGCCGATCATCGTGCTGTCGACGCAGGAAGAGCCCGTGATCAAGAGCGCCGCGTTCGCGGCCGGCGCGAACGACTACCTCGTGAAGCTGCCCGACCGCATCGAGCTCGTCGCGCGGGTGCGCTACCACTCGCGCTCGTACATGAACCTGCTGCAGCGCGACGAGGCTTATCGCGCGCTGCGGCAATCGCAGCAGCAGTTGCTCGAAGCCAATCTCGAGCTGCGGCGCCTCACGCATTCGGACGGCCTGACCGGGCTGTCGAACCGGCGCTATCTCGACGAATACCTCGCCGCCGAATGGCGGCGCGGCACGCGCGAGCGCAGCGAACTGTCGCTGCTGATGATCGACGTCGACAACTTCAAGCTGTACAACGACACGTACGGCCACGTGTCGGGCGACAGCGTGCTCAAGCAGATCGCGTCGACCATCGAGCGCTGTCTCGGCCAGTCGGGCGATCTCGCCGCGCGTTTCGGCGGCGAGGAATTCGCGGTCGTGATGCCGGCCTCGTCGCCGGGCGCCGCGCGGCTGCTCGGCGAGAAGATCCGCCTCGCGGTCGAGGCGCTGCGGCTACGGCACGCGCATTCGTCGACGGGCAACACCGTGACGATCAGCATCGGCGGCGCGAGCATCGTGCCGACGCACGGCCTGCCGACGACCCTGCTGATCGAAGCGGCCGACCGCGCGCTCTATCGCGCGAAGCACGAGGGCAAGAACCGCGTCGAGATCGATACGGCGCCGACGACACCGGTCCCCGGCGGATTCGGCGCGCCGCGCGTCGACTGAACGCCAAATGCCGTACGCGCGCCGCGCTCACGCGGCGCCGAGCCGGCGCGCGTAGTCGTGCGGGTCCAGCGGGCGGCTGAACAGATAGCCCTGCTGCATGTCGCAGCCGATCTGCTGCAGGAACCACGATTGCGCCTGCGTCTCGACGCCTTCGGCCGTGACCTTCATCCCGAGCGAATGGGCCATCGCAACGACGGCCTGCGTGATCGCCACCGAGTCGTGATGATCGGGCACGCCCGACACGAACGAGCGGTCGACCTTCAGGTTGTGCAGCGGAAAGCGCTTCAGGTACGCGAGCGACGAATAGCCGGTGCCGAAATCGTCGACCGAGATCCGCACGTTCATGTCCGTGAGCGCCTCGAGCATCGGCAGCACGGTGTCCGTTTCGCTCATCAGCAATCCTTCGGTAATCTCGAGCTCGAGCGCGGACGGATCGAGCTGCGTCTGCGCGAGGCAGCGATCGACCGATTCGACGAGCCCCTCGTGGAACTGCCGTGGCGACAGATTGACGGCCAGCATCAGGTCGGGCGCGATCGTGCGGCGCCATTCGGCGGCCTGCCGGCACGCGGTTTCGAGCACCCACTGGCCGATCGCGACGATCAGCCCCGTATCTTCCGCGACCGGAATGAACTCCGCCGGCGACATCGGCCCGAGCTCGGGGCTCGTCCAGCGCAGCAGCGCCTCGGCGCCGACCGTGCGGCCGCTGCGCGCATCGACGACGGGCTGGTATGCGAGCCTCAGCATGTTCGACGAGAGCGCGCGCCGCAGCGACTGCTCGATCGCGAAGCGGCGCTGCAGCCGCAGGTTGAGCTGCGCGGTGAAGAACGTGAAGTGGTTGCGGCCGCGCTGCTTCGCGTCGTACATCGCCGAAT
Source organism: Burkholderia sp. Ac-20344 (assembly GCF_017104975.1). Classification (NCBI taxonomy): domain Bacteria; kingdom Pseudomonadati; phylum Pseudomonadota; class Betaproteobacteria; order Burkholderiales; family Burkholderiaceae; genus Burkholderia; species Burkholderia sp. Ac-20344. The sequence continues at coordinate 8,388 of NZ_JAAGPP010000219.1, read as the reverse complement.
CGGCGTTGCGCATCAGCGTGACGGCATCGTCGCCGTCGCGCGGCGCGACGCTGATCCCGATCGACACGCCGAGCCAGTATTCGTTGTTCGCGATCGCGAACGGCTTCGCGATCGCGTCGATCACCTCGCGCGCGAGCACCGCGAGCCGGTCGGGATCGTCGCAGCCGTCGACGAGGATCACGAACTCGTCGCCGCCGACGCGCGTGAGCGCGTACCGGCCGCCTCCGCAGGCCGCGAGCCGCGCGGCGACGCTGCGCAGCAGCGCGTCGCCCGCGTCGTGGCCGGCCGTGTCGTTGACCTTCTTGAAGCCGACGAGATCGATGAACAGGATCGCGACGCGCGCGGGCCCGCCCGCCGCATCGTGCCCGCCGAACAGCTCCCGCATGCGGTCGCCGAGCCAGCGGCGGTTGTAGAGGCCCGTCAGCGCATCGCGCGTCGCCATGTAGCGCAGCTGCTGCTGCGCCTCGCGCACGGGGCCGATGTCGTTGAACGACACGAGCACCGAGTCGGCCTGCGTCTCGCCCGGCTTCACGATCGGCACCGCGTTGCCGCGCACCCAGATGATGTCGCCGTCCGCGAGGCCGAAGCCGACCGTGTAGCCGAGCATCGGCGTGGCCGTCTCGAGCGCGCGCCGGCTCGGCCAGTCGTCGGGCGCGATCGGCGTGCCGTCCTCGTGCAGCTTGCGCAGGATCACCGTCGACAACCGGTGGCCGACGAGGTCGCCCTTCACGCGCATCATCCGGTTCGCGCTCGGGTTGCTCGCGACCACGACGCCGTCGCGCGACACGACGAGGATCCCTTCGTTCAGGCTGTTGACCACGAGCCGGTGATGTTCCTCGCTGCGCGCGAGCTGGCGCGCGATCCGGTCCTGGTGCACCGCGAGGCCGACGCTGCTGCCGATATCGCGCAACAGTTCGGCTTCCTCGTCGCTCGGCCGTCGCGGCGTGCGGTGATAGACGGCGAACGCGCCGAGCACGGCGCCCATGTCGTCGAGGAACGGCACCGACCAGCACGCGCGCAAGCCCAGCGGCAATGCGACGGCACGGTAGTCGGCCCACAGGGGATCGGTTTCGATGTCTTCGACGGCGACCATCCGGCGCAGGTACATCGCCGTGCCGCACGAGCCGGCCACCGGCCCGATCGATGCGCCTTCGATCGCCGCGCTGTACTGGGCGGGCAGCGATGGGGCAGCGCCGACGTGCACGTGCACGCCGTCGGTATCGAGCAGCAGGATCGTGCACGACGCACCGTCGCCGAGCAAAGCCTCGGCACGCCGGCAGACTTCGACCAACAGCTCCGGCAGCGGTGTGTTGCGCGTGATCAGCCTCAGCACGCTTTGCTCGGACGCCAGTACTTCCGCCGCGAGCCCGAGACTGTAACGAGAACTTTGCGGTTCGGTATTCAAGATGAATCCTGCCGTCCATCCGATCGGGTCTGGTACGCCCGATTCGTTTTCGATCCTTCGTGCCGTTTTTCGCTCCGGGTTTACGCCGATGCCCGGTGCGCCCCGTATGGCGCGCCGTGCCAACACGCGCCAAAATATATTTAACACTAATCCGCGACAATCGGCGCGTCCACCTGCATCAGGGGTTACGCGCGGTCGGTGCCGCGTTTGCGGCCGGCAGTCGGCTTGCCGAAAGGCTTGCCCGCGGCGCGAGGGCCCTGGGCATGGCCGCGCCCGGCGCGCGCCGGCCGCACGAACAGGCAAGGCGGCCCCGACGTCATGCCGATCCGCGACGGCAAGGGGCAGATCCGCAAGTGGCATCGAAGGCGGCCGGCCGTCGTCCGGAGCCGGCAAACACGGGACGATGCCGCATCCCGTGAACCCCTGCCGTGCGGTCGTTTCGTTCGACCGCGCGACCGGCCAAACCGCCTTTCCGTATCCGTGATTCAATGACGATCGAACCGGCGTCGCGCAGTCGGGCGGCACGGCGATTCGACACCTCATCGATCGACCTTCACTGGATCACCATGACGAACCCTGCCGAAATCAAGGCGCTCGTTTTCGATGTCTTCGGAACGATCGTCGACTGGAGAAGCGGTGTCGCACGCGGCGCCGCCGCGTTCCTGGACCGCCACGCGCCCGCGCTCGACCCGTTCGTGTTCGCCGACGCATGGCGCGCCGAATATTCGCCGTCGATGGAGGAAATCCGCAGCGGGCGCCGCCGCTACGTGCGGCTCGACGTGCTGCATCGCGAAAACCTCGTCCGCACGCTCGACCGTTTCGGCATCGACGACGTGCCCGACGCCGACATCGACACGCTCAACCTCGCATGGCACAGCCTCGACCCGTGGCCCGATGCCGTCGCCGCGCTGCACCGGCTGAAGCGGCGCTTCATCATCGCGCCGCTGTCGAACGGCAACATCCGGCTGATGGTCGACGTCGCGAAACGCGCGGGGCTGCCGTGGGACGCGATCCTCGGCGCGGAAGTCGTCCGCGCGTACAAGCCGTCGCCGCAGGTGTACAGCGACACGGTCGAGATTCTCGGTATCGAACCAGCCGAGCTGTGCCTGGTCGCCGCGCACAACGGCGATCTCGCGGCCGCGCGTCGGCAGGGGCTGTCGACCGCGTTCGTGCTGCGGCCGACCGAGCACGGGCCCGGCCAGACGACCGACCTGAAAGCCGACGATGCGTGGGACTTCGACGTCAGGGACCTGAACGAGCTCGCGGACCGGCTGGGCTGCCCGGCTTGAATGCCGGGTTCCTGCGCGCGACCGCGGCGTTGCCGGCCGCGATGCAGGGGCGGCGGCAAGGCGCGTCGAGTGCATCGGGTGCGCCGGCAGACGACTGGTAGACTCCGCAAGCCCTGCCCCATTGCGGCCGCCAACGCTCATGTCGTCACCCCTGCGTCTCGTAGAAGGCAAACTGACCGCGATGCGCTTTCTCGAGCGCCCCGACCAGGGCGGCGCCGGAAGCCGTCAGGTGCCGCCCGTCGACCCCGAAGCCCGCAAGAAATCGCTCGGCTACCGGTTCACGCACAACGTGGTGCCGATCGTCGCCGCGCTCACCGGCAACGGGGCCGCGGCCAATGCGCGGGTGTCCCAGCAAACCGACGAAGATCTCATCCTGGCCCGGTTGAACGCCGCAGCCGACAAAGTCGAGCATCCGGCGATGTAGTCGTACGCGAACCTGCGCGAAACCCGGACCTTCACGTCCGAAAACGCGTTCGTGACCGTCGGGAAGAACGGCAAGATCCTGTTCGCGAAGCTGCCGGTCGAAATCGAACTAGGCGGCGAGTCGTACCGCGGGTTCCTCGGCGGGCAGTGCTTCGACGTCGGCGACGACGTGGTTGCCGTGGTCGATCGCCGCGGCCGCCTGTTCGCGCTGTCGTCTCCGGACCGGCGCCGCATGGTGATGGATCACGCGTGCAGCGACACGGGGCTGGCCGGCCTGACGCGTAACATCGGGCTGGCGTGGAAATGGATGTTCATCGGCGTGAACTGCTTGCTCATCCCGATGATGATCGTGGTGCTCTGGACCGGCGACGGCGGCTTTTCCGACCTGGGTCTCGATCTGGCGATGTTGCTGGGCGGGCCGGTCGCGATGGGCGTCCTGCTCGCGCCGATCCTGGGTGTACGGTTGTCGTGGTCCGACTGGCTCCCGGCGTGGCGCACGTCGAGCATCCTGAAGGCGCTGGGCCGCCCGGAGCTGTGCACGCTCGATTTCTTCGATACGCGCACCGAGGCCGAACGCAACGGCCAGGTACGCGACACGGATATCGGGCAAATCTATTACGCACCCGCGCTGAAGGCCTAGCGCCTGTTCAGGCTAAAGACGGACTCGCGCCGGCTCCATCGCGACCGCCTGCCCCTGCGCCGCCATCGCGAGACGCCGCCAGTTGCGCGCCGCGTATCGATGAGCCTGCAACAGCGCGATCCATAAACCGATCTGCCGAACCGGCCTGAAGAAACCGCGCGCGCTGAACACGGTGCGCCGCTCGACGCGTGTCCTGCCGCCTTCCACGGGCGTCAGCGTGAATTCGTCTTCCAGCAGGCCGACCCAGTCGCGGCACCAGACCGTCGACGCCACCATCCGGTAACGCAGCCGGCGATTCTCGTCGAGCACGAGAATCCGCTGCTCGATCGTGCCGCGATCGGTCGTGCACTGCCGCGTGTTGCCGACGGCCGGCACGCCTTCGAGCACGCGGCAGCCGACCGGCTTCGGCACGCCGAGACGAAACAGCAACGGCCGCGTGTCGTCCATCCGCGCATGGAGGAAATGCGGCCATACGTGCTCGGGCCGGCAATCGAACGTCCACTGCGAATGAATTTCCACGACCGTCTCCTTGCGGCTGTCGGTGCAGGCATGATGGCACAGGCGTGCCGGGCGGGCGTTACTGCGGCTCGCCGACGAATCGCAGCGTCCCCGATTCGCCCGACAGCAGCGCGCGATTCGCGGCCGCCGCCGCGCGCAGGTAATCCCACAGCGCGGTCACGCGCCGCAGCTTGCGCAGATCCTCGCGGCACGTCAGCCAGAAGCACCGCGTGACGACCACGTCGTCCGGCAGCACGGGCACGAGCGCCGGCTGCGTGGCCGCCATGAAGCACGGCAGGATCGCGAGCCCGCCGCCCTGCAGCGCCGCGAAGTACTGCGCGATCACGCTCGTCGTGCGCAGCCCGGCCGTCGCGCCCGGCACTGCGCGATCCAGGTACAGCAGTTCGTTACTGAACGCGAGATCGTCAACGTAGCTGATGAACGTGTGCTGCGCGAGATCGTCCGTGCAGGTAATCGGCGCGTGGTTCGCGAGATAGTCGCGCGTCGCATAGAGCCGCAGCTGGTAGTCGCACAGCTTCGTGACCACGTAGGGCCCGCGCTCGGGCCGCTCGAGCGTGATCGCCAGGTCGGCCTCGCGCTTCGGCAGGTTGACGAAATGCGGCACCGGCAGCAGGTCGACCGTCACGTGAGGATGCTCGGCACGAAACTGCGCGAGCTGCGGCGCCAGGAAAAAACAGCCGAACCCCTCCGTCGACCCGATCCGCACGTGGCCCGACAGCGCCTCGCCGGTGTTCGCGACCTGGTCGCACGCGGACTGCACGGTCGTTTCCATCGCGTCCGCATACGCGACGAGCCGCTGCCCTTCGGCCGTCAGCGTGAAGCCGCCGGAGCGCGACTTGTCGAACAGCAGCGTGCCCATCGCGGCCTCGAGCGCGCGAATGCGCCGCGCGACGGTCGTGTAGTCGACCCCGAGCCGCTTCGCGGCGCCGCTCGCGCGCTGCGTGCGCGCGACTTCGAGGAAAAAGCGCAGGTCGTCCCAGTTCAGGTTGCCGGAAACCGGCTCGGTGGCGTGTCGCATCGGCGGGAAAAAGGGCTGGAGTCTCCGGGGCCGGCCGTCGATATGCATAAATGCACATCCAACCGGTTTTCTTGTCGGTACATCATGGATCTGCGCATAACTATACTCGACCGTGACCTGCGGACCATGAGCCGCGGGCAATCAATACGGAGACACCATGCAGACCCGATCCACCCTCGATGAGCATGCGACAGTCGCGGCGCCGGCACCCGCCCGCACCGCGAAGCACTACCTGCTGGCCGGCTGGGCCAGCATGGCCGGCACCACCATCGAGTGGTACGACTTCTTCCTCTACGGCACGGCCGCCGCCCTCGTGTTCAACCGCATCTTCTTCCCGTCGCTGGACCCGGTCGTCGGCACGCTCGCCGCGTTCGGCACGTTCGCGGTCGGCTTCATCGGGCGGCCGATGGGCGGCATCGTGTTCGGCCACTTCGGCGACCGGATCGGCCGCAAGTCGATGCTGATGATCACGCTGCTGCTGATGGGCGTGCCGAGCATGATCATCGGGCTGATCCCGTCGTACGACCGCATCGGCTACTGGGCCGCGGCGCTGCTGATCGCGATGCGCTTCCTGCAGGGGATGGCCGTCGGCGGCGAATGGGGCGGCGCGGTGCTGATGGCCGTCGAACACGCGCCGAAGGGCCGCAAGGGGCTGTTCGGCAGCCTGCCGCAGACGGGCGTCGGGCTCGGCCTGATCCTGTCGTCGGTCGCGATGGCCGCAGTCGCCGCGCTGCCGGAAGCCGACATGCTGTCGTGGGGCTGGCGCGTGCCGTTCCTCGCGAGCATCGCGCTCGTCGGCCTCGGCTGGTTCATCCGCGCGAAGGTGCCCGAATCGCCCGACTTCGAGAAGATGCGGCGCCAGGGCAAGGCCGAGAAGTCGCCGGTGACGGCCGCGCTGCGCCGCCATCCGCGCGAGGTGCTGACGATCGTCGGCGCACGTGCCGCCGAAAACACCTGGTTCTACATGGTCGTCACGTTCGCGCTCGCTTACGCGACCCAGCAGCTGCATCTGCCGAAGGCCGAGATGCTGCACGCGATCACGGCCGGTGCCGCGCTGTCGCTCGTGACGATGCCGCTGTGCGGGCATCTCAGCGACCGCATCGGCCAGCGCCGGATGTTCGCGATCGGCCTCGTGCTGATGTGCGCGTTCGCCGCGCCGTTCTTCATGATGCTCGGCACGCAGCAGACGTCGTACGCCTGGTGGGCGATCGTGCTCGGCCTCGGCGTCGTGTTCCCGATCCTCTATGCGCCGGAGTCGCTGCTGTTCGCGCAGCAGTTCCCCGCGGAAATCCGCTACAGCGGCATCTCGCTGTCGGTGCAGCTGGCCGGCGTGATCGGCGGCGGCTTCGCGCCGATGATCGCGACGTCGCTGCTCAAGGCCGGCGGCGGCCAGCCGCACTACGTGATCGCGTACCTCGTCGGCTTCGGCGTGTTCGCGCTCATGTGTACCGCGCTGATGCGTCCGGCGCGCGCGTGAGCACGCCGCCGGCATCCGATCGATTTCAGTTCGCCCTGCTGACCGCCGTGCACGCATGCGCAGCGGGAGCAGACACCTTTTTTCATCGTCACACCGCTTTCCGGAGACATCCATGAACGCCGCAGTTCCCCAGACCACCCTCGCCCTGCCCACCGCCAAGCTGCTGATCGACGGCGCATTCGTCGAATCGCAAAGCACCGAATGGGGCGACATCGTCAACCCCGCGACGCAGGACGTGATCGGCCGCGTGCCGTACGCGACGCTCGACGAGGTCGACGCCGCGATCGCGTCCGCGCAGCGCGCATTCCAGACCTGGAAGACGACCCCGATCGGCGTGCGGCTGCGCATCATGCTGAAGTTCCAGGATCTCGTGCGCCGCAATCTCGAACGGATCGCGCACACGCTGACGGCCGAGCAAGGCAAGACGCTGCCCGACGCGCAGGGCGACATCTTCCGCGGCCTCGAAGTGGTCGAACACGCGTGCTCGATCGGCACGCTGCAGCAAGGCGAATTCGCCGAGAACGTCGCGGGCGGCGTCGATACCTACACGCTGCGCCAGCCGATCGGCGTATGCGCGGGCATCACGCCGTTCAACTTCCCTGGCATGATCCCGCTATGGATGTTCCCGATGGCGATCGTGTGCGGCAACACGTTCGTGCTGAAGCCGTCGGAGCAGGATCCGCTGTCGACGATGCAGCTCGTCGAGCTCGCGATCGAGGCCGGCGTGCCGCAGGGCGTGCTGAACGTCGTGCACGGCGGCAAGACGGTGGTCGACCGTCTCTGCACGCATCCGGACATCAAGGCGATTTCGTTCGTCGGCTCGACGCGCGTCGGCACGCACGTGTACAACCTCGGCAGCCAGCACGGCAAGCGCGTGCAGTCGATGATGGGCGCGAAGAACCACGCGGTCGTGCTGCCCGATGCGCACCGCGAGCAGTCGATCAACGCGCTCGTCGGCGCGGGCTTCGGCGCGGCCGGCCAGCGCTGCATGGCGACGTCGGTCGTCGTGCTGGTCGGCAAGGCGCGCGACTGGCTGCCCGATCTGGTCGAGAAGGCGAAGGCGCTGAAGGTCAACGCGGGCGCCGAAGCCGGCACGGACGTCGGGCCGGTCGTGTCGAAGGCGGCGAAGGAACGCATCCTGTCGCTGATCGACGCCGGCGTGAAGGAAGGCGCGACGCTGTTGCTCGACGGCCGCGACGTGAAGGTGCCCGGCTACGAGCAGGGCAACTTCGTCGGCCCGACGATCTTCTCGGGCGTGACGACCGACATGTCGATCTATACGGAAGAAATCTTCGGGCCGGTGGTGGTCGTGCTCGAAGCCGACACGCTCGACGACGCGATCGCGCTGGTCAACCGCAACCCGATGGGCAACGGCGTCGGCCTGTTCACGCAGAGCGGCGCGGCCGCGCGCAAGTTCCAGAGCGAGATCGACATCGGCCAGGTCGGCATCAACATCCCGATTCCGGTGCCGGTGCCCTACTTCAGCTTCACGGGCTCGCGCGGCTCGAAGCTCGGCGATCTCGGCCCGTACGGCAAGCAGGTCGTGCAGTTCTACACGCAGACCAAGACCGTCACCGCGCGCTGGTTCGACGACGACGCGACGGCCGGCGGCGTGAA
>NZ_JAAGPP010000218.1:0-233 GCF_017104975.1 Burkholderia sp. Ac-20344 | reverse complement strand
AAAAAAAAAAAAGAAAAAAAAAAAAAAAAAAAAAAAAAAATAAATAAAAATAAGAAATGATGGTACACATCAGATGTAGTAGTAAGTTTGCATTCACTATAGATATCGTAAGCACACTGATATTAACACAATCATCGACAGTATAATAGTTCGACTAACAACACACAATAATGTACGATCAGACATAACGATTGAATACATATCTCAGACCTCGTAGGTGATCTATGATACGG
>NZ_JAAGPP010000217.1:0-238 GCF_017104975.1 Burkholderia sp. Ac-20344 | reverse complement strand
CCAATCAGTGCACGCACATACGAGCTGCTAGGCAACGAAGATATAATCATGCTACAACAATGTAGACACAACATCCACACACCATTGTTCTCTAATTCCTAGTCTATTTGTCTACGCATTATCATACACAACACTAAGAGCGAGTCATACAAATATATGCACATATTCTCTAATCCTCTTTATCTTTATCACTTCACATTCTTTTTTTTTTTTTTTTTTTTATTTTTTTTTTTTTTTC
>NZ_JAAGPP010000216.1:0-11143 GCF_017104975.1 Burkholderia sp. Ac-20344 | reverse complement strand
ACACGATGGCCGCAATGCAGAACGTCGGGCTCGCGCTCGAAGCCGTACGTGGCTGGCTCGGCTACGCGCAGTGGGCCGATGCGTATGACGATGCGTTTGCCCAGGCTGCGTCGGAACGGCTGTGCTTCCTGCCGTATTTGACGGGCGAGCGTTCGCCGTGGATGAATCCCGATGCGCGCGGCGGCTGGCTCGGCCTCGGGCTCGGCGACACTCGCGGAGCGATGATGCGCGCCGCGTTCGAAGGCGTCGCGTTCGCGTTGCGCGCCGGGCTCGATGCGATCCGCGACGCCGATCGCAGCGACCCGGTGACGACGCTGCGTCTCGCGGGCGGCGGCTCGGTCGACCCGCGCTGGCGCCAGCTGCTTGCCGACGCGCTCGGCGCGTCGCTCCACGCGATCGATTGCCCGAACGCCGCGACGCGCGGTGCGGCGCTGCTCGCGGGCGTCGCGATCGGGCACTGGCGGGAAGACACGCTGCACGCGCTGGCGCCGGCCGCGTCGCCGGTTGCCGAGCCGCACGACGATCGCATGCTGGCCGCGCGCCACGCGCGTTTCGTCGATCTGTATGCACGTACGGATGCATGGTTCACGACGGGCGTTTAAACTCGAACACTTGTTCTTTTGCGTCAGCGATGACGCATCGTGGCAAGCCGGTGACCGTTTCCCGCACGCGATGCGCGGCCGGACCCGCCATCATGGCGAGCACGAGATTCTTTCGCCGTGCCGTGCGCGATGCCGCGCGGCGCGGTTTCGACAGCTTTGCATGGAACCCGGTGCGAAGCAGGGGACGGGCGTCCGTGCTCAGGCACCACGCCGGTCGACACGAGCGCTGACGCGCCAACCCGGGCCGACCTCACACACAGACAGGAGTCACACGATGAAGACGAAAGCAGCGATTGCATGGAAGGCGGGCGCGCCGCTGACGATCGAGGAAGTCGATCTGGAAGGGCCGCGCGCAGGCGAAGTGCTGATCGAGGTGAAGGCGACGGGCATCTGTCACACCGACTACTACACGCTGTCGGGTGCCGATCCGGAAGGGATCTTCCCAGCGATCCTCGGCCATGAAGGCGCGGGCGTCGTGGTCGACGTCGGCCCCGGCGTCGGCACCCTGCGCAAGGGCGACCACGTGATTCCGCTCTACACGCCGGAATGCCGCGAGTGCAAGTTCTGCCTGTCGCGCAAGACCAACCTGTGCCAGAAGATCCGCGCGACGCAGGGCAAGGGGCTGATGCCCGACGCGACGTCGCGCTTCTCGCTCGACGGCAAGCCGCTGTTCCACTACATGGGCACGTCCACGTTCTCGAACTACATCGTCGTGCCGGAGATCGCGGTCGCGAAGGTGCGCGAGGACGCGCCGTTCGACAAGATCTGCTACATCGGCTGCGGCGTGACGACGGGCGTCGGCGCGGTCGTGTACTCGGCGAAGGTCGAGGCCGGTGCGAACGTCGTCGTGTTCGGCCTCGGCGGCATCGGCCTGAACGTGATCCAGGGCGCGAAGATGGTCGGCGCGGACAAGATCATCGGTGTCGACATCAACCCGAAGCGCGTCGAACTCGCGAAGAAGTTCGGGATGACGCACTTCATCAACCCGAACGAAGTCGAGAACGTGGTCGACCACATCGTGCAACTGACCGACGGCGGTGCGGATTACTCGTTCGAATGCGTGGGCAACGTGAAGCTGATGCGCCAGGCGCTCGAGTGCACGCACAAGGGCTGGGGCCAGTCGTTCATCATCGGCGTGGCGGCAGCCGGCGAGGAAATCAGCACGCGTCCGTTCCAGCTCGTGACGGGCCGCGAATGGAAGGGCTCGGCATTCGGCGGCGCGCGCGGCCGCACCGACGTGCCGAAGATCGTCGACTGGTACATGGAAGGCAAGATCAACATCGACGACCTGATCACGCACACGCTGCCGCTCGAGCGGATCAACGAAGGCTTCGACCTGATGAAGGCCGGCGAGTCGATCCGCTCGGTCGTGCTGTACTGACCGGGAGCGCACCGCGATGCTCGAACTCGTTTCCTCGCATGCGTGCCACGGCGGCGAGCAGCGTTTCTACCGTCACGATTCGGCGGCCATCGGCCTGCCGATGAAGTTCTCGGTGTACCTGCCGCCGCAGGCTGCGCACGGCCGCGTGCCGGCGCTGTTCTATCTCGCGGGGCTCACGTGCACCGACGAGACGTTCGCGATCAAGGCCGGCGCGCAGCAATACGCGGCGCAGCACGGCATCGCGCTCGTGATGCCCGACACGAGCCCGCGCGGCGCGGGCGTGCCGGGCGAGACGGAAGCGTGGGACTTCGGCGTCGGCGCGGGCTTCTATGTCGATGCGACCGAAGCGCCGTGGTCCGCGCATTACCGGATGGAGTCGTACGTGACGGGCGAGCTGCGCGAGCGCGTCGCGGCCGAGTTGCCGATCGACGGCGCGCGGCTCGGGATCTTCGGTCACTCGATGGGCGGGCACGGTGCGCTGACGCTCGCGTTGCGCCATCCGGGCCTGTACCGGTCGGTGTCGGCGTTCGCGCCGATCGCCGCGCCGACGCGCTGCCCGTGGGGCGAGAAGGCGTTCTCGGGCTACCTCGGCGCCGATCGCGAAACGTGGAAGGCACACGACGCGAGCGAGCTCGTCGCGCGCGCCGATGCGCCGAAGTTCGCGGACGGCATCCTCGTCGATCAGGGCCTCGCCGATCAGTTCCTCGCGAACCAGCTCAACCCGGACGTGTTCGAAGCCGCCTGTGCGAAGGCCGGCCAGCCGCTGACGCTGCGCCGCCATCCGGGCTACGACCACGGCTACTACTTCATCTCGACGTTCATCGCCGATCACATCGCGCATCACGCGCGCGTGCTCGCACGATGAGCGGGAAGGGAAGCAGGTAACGCACACACGGCGCCGCACGATCGCGAGCGCACAAAAAAACGCCGGCGCTGCCCTCGGGCATGCCGGCGTTCTTGTTTTCGTCGCAGGGCCGCGATCAGTGGCGCCGCAACAGGCTCGCGCCGTACACGAGCGCCGACAGCGCGGTGATCCAGAAGCTCGTCGGCCAGTCGGTGTGATACGCGAGCACGATGCCGAGCCACGCTTCGAACAACGCGAACAGCGCGGCGAGCAGCACGCCGGTCGACAGCCGCGTCGTCACGTTCTGCGCGGCGGCAGCCGGCCCGACCAGCAGCGTGAACACCAGCAGCACGCCGACGATCTGCGTTGCTGCGGCCACCGCGAGTGCGCACACCGCGAGGAACAGCATCGATACCGTGCGCAGCGACACGCCCTTGGCTTCGGCCAGTTCGGGCTGCAGCGACGCGAACAGCAGCGGCCGCGCGATCAGTGCGAGCGCGAGCAGGCTCACCGCGCCGATGCCCGCGAGCACCGCGAGCGTGTCGTGGCTCACCGCGAGCACGTTGCCGAACAGCAGCGCGGTGACCTGCGTCGCGAACGACGTATAGAAATGCAGGAACAGCAGGCCGAAGCCGAGCGCGCCCGACAGGATCACGCCGATCGCGACGTCGCGGCCCGCGAGCTTCTCGCCGAGCGCGCCCATCCCGATCCCGGCCGCGAGCGTGAAGCCGACCATCCCCCAGATCGGCGAGATGCCGAGCAGCACCGCGCCCGTCGCGCCGGTGAAGCCGACGTGCGACAGCGCGTGGCCGGCGAAGGTCTGCCCGCGCAGCACCAGGAAGTAGCCGACGATGCCCGCGAGCACCGCGACGATCCCCGACGCCGCGAAGGCGTTGATCATGAAGTCGTATTCAAACATCGTGCGAATGCCCGGGATGAGCGTGTCCGTGGTGGTGATGGCCGTGGCCGCCGCCACCGCCGTGCGAGTGACCGTCGTCCTCGTGTTCGTGGTCGTGCTTCTCGATCTCGACGTCGCCCGACATCACGAAGATCTTGCCGTTCACGCGCATCACGTCGATCGGCGAACCATAGAGCCGCGACAGCACCGGCTTCGTGATCACCTCGTCGACGGTGCCGAGCGCCGCGACGCCGTTGCCGAGATACAGCACGCGATCGAGCGCGTTCAGCAGCGGATTCAGTTCGTGCGCGGAGAACAGCACGGTGATGCCGAGCTCGCGCTGCACGTTGCGCACGAGCTCGACGACGCCGCGCTGGTGGTTCGGGTCGAGGCTGATCAGCGGCTCGTCGAGCAGCAGCAGCTTCGGGCTGCCGAGCAGGCACTGCGCGAGCAGCAGGCGCTGCCGCTCGCCGCCGGACAGTTCCGACAGCGGCCGGCGCGCGAGCGTCGGGCCGCCGACGAGATCGAGCACGCGGTCGACGTCGCGGCGCGTCGCCGCGTTCGCGTGCGGCAGCCCCCAGCGGTGGCCGTCGGCGGCCATCGCGACGAAGTCGTAGCCGCGCATCCGGCGGTTCGCGAGGCCGCTGCGGATCTGCGGCATGTAGCCGATCGACGCGTTGCCACGCACGACCGGCACGCCGCCGACGGAGAGGGTGCCGGCCGACACGGGCACGAGGCCGAGCACCGCGCGCATCAGCGTGGTCTTGCCCGCGCCGTTCGGCCCGAGCACGCCGACGAATTCGCCGGGTTCGATCGAGAAGCTGACGTCGCGCAGGATCGTGCGCCCGCCCAGTTCGAGCGTGACGCGATCGACGGCGAGGGCGTGAGGAGTGTCGGTCATGTCGTTAGGGTCGCTTATTGCTTGCCGGCGGCCAGTGCGGCCGAGAGCGCGTCGAGCTGGCCGGCCATCCATTGCTGGAAGGTCTTGCCGGCCGGCTGCGTCTCGGTGACGCTGACGGTCGGCACGCCGCCGTCGCGCGCGAGCTTCAGCATGCGCTTGGTCATCGGTTCTTCGGCCTGGCTGTTGTAGATCAGCGCGCGCACCTGCTTCTTGCGCAGGTCGTTCTCGAATGCGGCGACGTCCTGCGCGCTCGCCTCGGTGTCGTTCATCGTCGCGAGCTGGAAGCGCTGGTTGCGCATGTCGAGGCCGATCGCGTCGGACATGTAGCCGAACACCGGCTCGGTGGCCGTGACCGGCAGCCCCTTGTACTGCGCGCGCAGCGCGGCGACCTTGTCGTCGACGGGCTTCAGCGACGCGACGAACTTCTGCAGGTTCGCATCGTATTCGGCCTTGTTCGCCGGGTCGGCGCGGCCGAGCTCGGCCGCGATCGCGTGCGCGGCGGCCGGCATCGTCGCCGGGTCGTACCACAGGTGCGGGTTGTCGCCGGCCTTCTTGCCGACCAGATCGGCGACGACGATCGTCGCGCGCTTCGCCTGCTTCGACGCGCCGAGCAGCTTGCCCATCCACGGATCGTAGTTGGCGCCGTTGTAGATCACGACCTGCGCGTGCTGGAGCGCGCGGGCCGTTTTCGGGCTCGCTTCGAACAGGTGCGGATCCTGGTCCGGATTGCTGAGGATGCTCGTCACCGCGACATGGCTGCCGCCGATCTGCGACGCGACGTCGCCGTAGAAATTCTCGGCGGCCACGACGTTGACGGTCGCGGCCTGCGCGAACGCAGGCGCCGCGAGCGACAGGGCGGCGGCAGCGGCGGTGAGCCAGCGGACAGGCGACAGGGCGCGCCGCGGCGCGCGCTTCAGGGCAATGGACATGAAACTCCTCGATGGAAGGCGCGGCACGGGCGCCGCGCGATGCGCGTCAGCGTTGTGCGGGCTTGCGCTTGCAGTGCCCGCACAGGCCGCTCAGCTCGACGACCTGGTGGTGGACTTCGAAACCGTGCGCGGGCTCGCTCGCGGACAACTGCTTCGCGAGGTCGCCGCCGGGAATCTCGACGGTGTCGCCGCACGAATCGCAGATCAGGAACTGGCCTTCGTGCGGCACGCCGATCTCGCAGCACGCGAAGAACGCGTTCTTCGATTCGATGCGGTGGATGAAGCCGTGCTCGACGAGGAAATCCAGCGCGCGATAGACGGTCGTGGGCGGCACGCGGCCGCGCTGCGGCTCGAGTTCGGCGAGCAGGTCGTACGCGCCGATCGGGCGCTGCGCAGCCAGCACGCGTTCGTAGACCTGGCGGCGCAGCGGCGTCCACGCGAGCCCGTGCTCGGCGGCGAATGCGTCGGCCCGGGACAGCCGGGCGTCGATGGGCGATGAGGTAGCCATGGCGTGAAGCAGGGCGATGAAACAAAGTACGGCGATGATATAACGTATCGCCGCGCCGTGCAGCGCGAATTCCTCTTTCCGTCGTCGCTCCGTCCCCTTCATCGCCGATCCGACCGCGGCGCACCGCGCGCGTCGCGCCTTGCCGGGCGTGCGTGGCGGGCCGCCGCGATGCGCCGTTGTGCCGCAGCGCATCATAGAAAGCCGTCACGTCGCCTTGACAGCGCGAATCGCGTAACCGATCATTCGATCACTAACAGAGCAATTGATCGGCTGGCGAGCGTTCGCTCACCTCGCAGCCGTCGTCAAGCAGAACGAACCGGAGACAGCCAGTGAGACTGGAAGACAAGGTCGCGATCCTGACGGGCGCCGCAAGCGGCATCGGCGAGGCGGTCGCGCAACGCTATCTGGACGAGGGCGCGCGTTGCGTGCTCGTCGACCTGAAGCCGGCGGGCGGCTCGCTCGCGCGGCTCATCGACGCGAATCCCGGCCGCGCGGCGGCCGTCACCGCGGACGTCACGCGCCGCGACGACATCGAGCGCATCGTCGCCACGGCGGTCGAGCGCTTCGGCGGCGTCGACATCCTGTTCAACAATGCGGCGCTGTTCGACATGCGCCCGATCCTCGACGAATCGTGGGACGTGTTCGACCGGCTCTTCTCGGTGAACGTGAAGGGGCTGTTCTTCCTGATGCAGGCCGTCGCACAGCGGATGGTCGAGCAGGGGCGCGGCGGCAAGATCGTCAACATGTCGTCGCAGGCCGGGCGTCGCGGCGAGGCACTCGTTTCGCACTACTGCGCGACCAAGGCCGCGGTGATCAGCTACACGCAGTCGGCCGCGCTTGCGCTCGCGCCGCACCGGATCAACGTGAACGGCATCGCGCCGGGCGTGGTCGATACGCCGATGTGGGAGCAGGTCGACGCGCTGTTCGCGCGCTACGAGAACCGGCCGCTCGGCGAGAAGAAGCGGCTCGTCGGCGAAGCCGTGCCGCTCGGCCGCATGGGCGTGCCGGGCGACCTGACGGGCGCCGCGCTGTTCCTCGCGTCGTCCGACGCCGACTACATCACCGCCCAGACGCTGAACGTCGACGGCGGCAACTGGATGAGCTGATATGGCGCCGCTCGCACGCGCCACCTGCCGGCCGGCCCAAGACGCAGCGGCATCGCCGCACGCCGCGGCCGTCGTCGAACGAGGAGGGCACGCCTGATGGCCGAGATCGTCGTCGCCGGCGAACTGCTCGCCGAATTCGTCGCCGCCGAGCGCGGCCAGGGTTTCGATACGCCGGGCCTGTTCGAGGGGCCGTTTCCGAGTGGCGCGCCGGCGATCTTCGCCGACCAGGCCGCGCGGCTCGGCGCAGGCGTCGCGTATGCGGGCTGCGTCGGCCGCGACGCGTTCGGCGATGCGATCGTCGCGCGACTCGAACGCGACGGTGTCGACGTCGCGCGCATCCGCCGCGTCGCCCGCCCGACCGGCACCGCGTTCGTCGCGTACCACGACGACGGTTCGCGCAGCTTCGTCTTTACGCTGTCCACCAGTGCGGCCGCGTGCGTCGATGCGTCCGACGTCGATACCGCGATGTTCGACGGCTGCCGCTACTTCCACGTGATGGGCTCGTCGCTGACGAGCGAATCGGCGATCGCGGCGGTGCAGCGCGGCGTGATCGAGGCCGCGCGCGCCGGCGCGAAGGTGTCGTTCGATCCGAACGTGCGGCCCGAAATGCTGAGCTTTCGCCCGATGCGGGCGGCACTCGACGCGATGCTCGCCGCGTGCCACCTGTTCCTGCCGAGCGAAGCCGACCTGCCGTTCTTCTGCGGGCCGCAGCCGGTCGAGCGCGCGATCGCGGGCCTGCTCGCGACGCATCCGCTGCTCGAGCGTGTCGTGCTGAAACGCGGCGCGCAAGGCAGCGTCGCATTCGACCGCGCGAACCGAGCCGAAGCGCCGGCGTTTCAGGTCGACGAAGTCGATCCGACCGGCGCCGGCGACTGCTTCGGCGGCACGCTGGTCGCGAGCCTCGTCGCGGGCGTGCCGATCGATGTCGCGCTGCGCCGCGCGAACGCGGCCGGGGCGATCGCGGTCACGCGGCGCGGCCCGATGGAGGGTAACAGCAGCGCGGCCGAGATCGACCGCTTCCTGACCGAACGAGGGATGGCATGTCCGGCCTGACGACCTTTGCCGAGCGTTCGCGCACCGCGCATGCGGACGCCGTGCTGCGGATGATCTTCGACGCGAACCGCGCGGACGCGCAGCGCGGCATCTATTCGATCTGCAGCGCGCACCGGCTCGTGCTGGAGGCCGCGTGCGAAGCGGCCCGCGCCGATGGTTCGCCGTTGCTGATCGAGGCGACCTGCAACCAGGTGAACCATCTCGGCGGCTATACGGGCATGACGCCCGCCGATTTCCGCCGCGACGTCGACGCGATCGCGCAGCGTTGCGGGCTTGCACCGTCGGCGCTCGTGCTCGGCGGCGACCACCTCGGCCCGAACCCGTGGCGGCATCGCCGCGCGGCCGACGCGATGCGAGAGGCCGATGCGATGGTCGCCGCGTACGTCGAAGCCGGTTTCGAAAAGATCCATCTCGATGCGAGCATGGCGTGCGCGGACGATCCGGTGCGGCTCGACGATCGCACGATCGCCGCGCGCGCGGCCGAACTGTGCCGCGCGGCAGAAGACGCGGCAGTGCGCGCCGGCATCGCGCCGGTCTACGTGATCGGCACCGAGGTGCCGACGCCGGGCGGCGAAGTCAGCGGCCGCGGCGGCGACGCGGCGATCGCACAGATCGCGGTCACGCGCAGCGACAGCATCGCGGCGACGCTCGATGCGCACCGCCACGCGTTCGCGGCGGCCGGGCTCGACGACGCGTGGACGCGCGTCGTCGCGATCGTCGCGCAGCCGGGCGTCGACTTCGACGACCGCCACGTGCTCGACTACGACAGCGCGAAGGCAGCGTCGCTCGGCGCGAGTATCCTGAAGACACCGCGCCTCGTGTTCGAGGCGCATTCGACCGACTACCAGACCGAAGGCGCGCTCGCCGCGCTCGTGCGCGACCACTTCGCGGTGCTGAAGGTCGGCCCCGCGCTGACGTTTGCGCTGCGCGAGGCGCTGTTCGCGCTGACCTTCATCGAGGACGCGCTGATCGGCGAGCTCGCGCAGCGCTCGCGGTTGCGCGATGTCGTCGATGCCGCGATGCGCGCGCAGCCCGAGCACTGGGCACCGTATTACCGCGGCGACGAGACCGAGCAGCGGCTCGCGCGCCAGTTCAGCTACAGCGACCGGATCCGCTACTACTGGCTGCAGCCGGCCGTCGCGGCCGCGGTCGAGCACCTGTTCGACAACCTCGCGCGGCAGCCGGTGCCGGAGACGCTGGTCGCGCAGTGGTTGCCGGACGTGTACGCGGCGTGCCGCGCGGGCGGGCTCGCGAAAGCGCCGCGCGCTTGGGTGCGCCACCGGATACGCGACGTGATCGCGCACTATGCGCGCGCGTGCGGAATGCAGCGGCCGGCATGACGGGCCGCGAAGGAAACGCAGTACCGACGACACTTCGAACAAACACAGGAGACATGCCATGCAACGAAAGATGCTCGACGCCGCCGCACGCTGCTTCGCCGGAGCCGCGCTCGCGACGGCGGCCTGCGCCGTGTCCGCCGGCACGCTGACGATCGCGACGCTGAACAATCCCGACATGATCGAGCTGAAGAAGCTGTCGCCGGCCTTCGAGAAGGCGAACCCGGACATCAAGCTGAACTGGGTGATCCTCGAGGAGAACGTGCTGCGCCAGCGCGCGACGACCGACATCACGACCGGCAGCGGCCAGTTCGACGTGATGGCGATCGGCACCTACGAGACGCCGCAGTGGGGCAAGCGCGGCTGGCTCGCGCCGATGACGGGCCTGCCCGCCGACTACGACCTGAACGACATCGTGAAGACCGCGCGCGACAGCCTGTCGTACAACGGCCAGCTGTACGCGCTGCCGTTCTACGTCGAGAGCTCGATGACGTTCTACCGCAAGGACCTGTTCGCGGCGAAGGGGCTGAAGATGCCTGACCAGCCGACCTACGACCAGATCGCCGAATTCGCGGACAAGCTCACCGACAAGGCGAAGGGCACCTACGGGATCTGCCTGCGCGGCAAGGCCGGCTGGGGCGAGAACATGGCGTACGTGTCGACGGTCGTGAACACGTTCGGCGGGCGCTGGTTCGACGAGAACTGGAATGCGCAGCTCACGTCGCCGGAATGGAAGAAGGCGATCACGTTCTACGTGAACCTGCTGAAGAAGGACGGCCCGCCGGGAGCGAGCTCGAACGGCTTCAACGAGAACCTGACCCTGACCGCATCGGGCAAGTGCGCGATGTGGATCGATGCGACGGTCGCGGCCGGCATGCTCTATAACAAACAGCAGTCGCAGGTGGCGGACAGGATCGGCTTCGCGGCCGCGCCGGTCGCCGCTACGCCGAAGGGCTCGCACTGGCTGTGGGCGTGGGCGCTGGCCGTGCCGAAGACGTCGAAGCAGCAGGACGCCGCGCGCAAGTTCATCGCGTGGGCAACGTCGAAGCAGTACATCGAGATGGTCGGCAAGGACGAGGGCTGGGCATCGGTGCCGCCGGGCACGCGCACGTCGACCTATCAGCGCCCCGAGTACAAGGCCGCCGCGCCGTTCTCGGACTTCGTGCTGAAGGCGATCGAGACGGCCGACCCGAACGATCCGTCGTTGAAGAAGGTGCCGTACACGGGTGTGCAGTACGTCGGGATTCCTGAATTCCAGTCGTTCGGCACGGTGGTCGGCCAGTCGATCGCGGGTGCGGTCGCGGGCCAGATGACGGTCGACCAGGCGCTCGCCGCGGGCCGAGCCGCCGCCGACCGCGCGGTACGCCAGGCCGGCTACAAGAAGTGATGCGGTCCGCACCGTGCGCGGTGGCGCACGGTGCATGTCGTCGAAGCTGAAAGGCGGGCAGGCTTTCGTGCCCGCGCATCAACCGGAGGGACCCCGATCATGCGTCACCTGCGTCTTCCCCTGAGCCATGCTCACGCGCCGTCGGTCGGCGACGCGTCGTCGCCGCCCGGCGCGCCGCGCCGCGCGCGCGGCGGCGC
>NZ_JAAGPP010000215.1:0-11756 GCF_017104975.1 Burkholderia sp. Ac-20344 | reverse complement strand
CCGAGGGCCGGCGCGTCGCGGTCGTGTCGTCGGGCGACCCGGGCGTGTTCGCGATGGCCGCGGCCGTGCTCGAAGCGCTCGACGAAGCGCGCGACCCGCACTGGGCCGCGGTCGACCTGCGGGTGGAGCCCGGCATCTCGGCGTCGCTCGCGACGGCCGCGCAGGCCGGTGCGCCGCTCGGCCACGATTTCTGCGCGATCTCGCTGTCGGACAACCTGAAGCCGTGGGGCGTGATCGAGACGCGCCTGCGGCATGCGGCGCAGGCCGATCTGGTGATGGCGTTCTACAACCCGATCTCGCGTGCGCGGCCGTGGCAGCTCGATCGTGCGCTCGACGTCGTGCGCGCGCACCGCACGGCCGATACGGTGGTCGTGCTCGGCCGCGACATCGGCCGGCCGGGCGCGACGCTCTCGACGACGACGCTCGGCGCGCTGCGCAGCGACCAGGTCGACATGCGTACGATGGTGATCGTCGGTTCGTCGACGACGCGACGTTTCGCGATCGGCAACGGGCGCGAGTGGGTCTATACGCCGCGCTGGTATCGCTGAACCCGGTTATCGCGCCGGCGTGACGCGACGCGCGTCAGCATCGGCATGCGCGGAGCCGGCCGCGCCGCCGGCGCGCCAGAACCGGTACACGAGCACGCCGACGATGGCCTGCGCCGCGACCACGAACGCGACGCAGCCGGCCCATCCCCACCGATGCCAGCCGGGCACCGGCAGGATCGAGCCGAGGCTGCCGCCGAAGTAATAGCAGGACAGGTAGATGCCGATCGCCGTCGAGCGCGCGCTCGACGCCGCCTGCGAGATGAACGTGTTGGCCGACGCCTGTTCGACGAACACGGCGGTCGAGCTGAGCGCGAGGCCGGCCAGGATCGCCGGCACGGTGTCGGACAGCGTCAGCAGCGCCCCGCCGATCGCGAGCGCGGCCGCGGCAAGCCCCGGCGCGCGCGGGCCGCGATGCCGCGCGAGGCGCCCGGCCAGCGGCGTCACGACCACCGCCACCAGAAACACCGCATAGATCGCGCCGATCCCGACCGTGCCGAAGCCGAACGGCGCGCGGGCCAGGCGCAGGCCGACGAACGTGAACGTCGCGACCTGCGACGCGAGCACGCACGCGCCGATCGCGAACGACGCGAGCAACGGGCCGCGCGTGACGATGCGCCAGGACGGCCCCGCACCGGCATCCGCATCGTGGTCGACGCGCGGCGCGATCGCGCCGGACGCCGGCAGGCTCGCGTAGATCGCGATACCCGTGACGAGACACCATGCCGCGACGACGTCGAGCGCATGCCGCCAGCCCCACATCGACGTCATCAGGTTGGTCGCGAAGCGGCCGGCGAACCCGCCGAGCGTCGTGCCGGCGACGAACAGCGCGCTGATCTCGGCCGACGTGCCGCGATCGAAGCGCTCGGCGATATAGGCGATCGACAGCGCGAAGACGAACGGCATGACGAGACCGGCTGCAAAGCGCGCGCCGAGAAACGACGCGAAGCCGGCCGCATGCGCGGACCACACGACCGGCAGCGCGACGGCCACCGCCGCCAGCGAGATCGCGACGCGCCGCTCGATGCGCGCGGCCAGCACGCCGACGAACGGCGCGATAATGGCGACGGCCGTCGTGGTCGCGCTCACGCCCTGCCCCGCGCGCTCCGCGCTGACGCCGAAGGTGGCCGCGAGTTCGTGCAGGATGCCCTGCGTCGAATACAGATTGAGAAACGCGGCGAAGCCGCAGAGAAAGAACGCGATGCGCGTGGTCCTGTCGTTCATCGGAGCAGCCTGGTCGTCGATGCAGACAGTCTGACGAGTGCGCCGCGTGCACGCCAATACCGTTTTCATCGCGATTGATACCGGAACGACAACAATGCTCGACCTGCGCCGCCTCCGCTATTTCGTGGTCGTTGCCGACGAACTGCACTTCGGCCGCGCGGCGTTGCGCCTGCGGGTCGCGCAACCGCCGCTGACGCGCCATATCGCCGCGCTGGAAAGCGAACTCGGCGTGCGGCTGTTCGAGCGTTCGACGCGCGCGGTGCGGCTGACGCCGGAAGGCGCCGCGTTCCTCGAGCATGCGCGCAACGTCGTCAGCGCAGCCGCCGAAGCCGAGGCGAGCGCGCGCAAGATCGCGCAAGGCATCGCCGGGCGGATCGTGATCGGCTATGCGAGTTCGATTCCGATGTCCGACACCTTCCCGGACGTCATTCGCCATGCGAGCCGCACGATGCCGGACGTCGAGCTCGTATTCCGCGAAGCCGCAACGGCCAGCCAGCGTCAGCAGATCGCGGACGGCACGATGGACATCGGTTTCGGCTGGGCGTGGGGCGGCGCACCCGGCATGCCGGTTGCGTCGCTCGTCGTGTCGCGCGAACCGCTCGTCGCGGCCGTGCCGGCCGGCGATCCGCTCGCGGGCCGTGCGAGCGTCGACGTCGCAGCGCTTGCGAACGCAACCTTCGTCACCTTTCCGCCCGGTTACGGCTCGGCATTGACCGCGGCACTGGACGACCTGTGCGCGCAAGCCGGATTCGCGCCGCGGATCGGCGCGACCGCGGCACAGATCACGACGCTCGTCTCGCTGGTAGCGGCCGAGCGCGGCATCGCGATCGTGCCGGGCTTCACGGCTACGCTGCAGCGTCCGGGCGTCGTCTACGTGCCGCTCGCCGGCACGCGCGCGGTCGAGCAGATCGTGTCGTGGAACGAGCCGTTTGCATCGGCGTGCATCGAGCGCTTCGTCGCACTGGCACGCTCGCTTGCGCAGCCGCCATCGGCCTGATGCGTCGCGAACGACACGCGTCGGGCCTTGCGCGATCGATCGGGAAAATCGCCCGCGTCACGCATTCCGGAACTGTGTGGAATCGGCAAGATCGTTACGTATCGGGAATCAAATAACAAAAAGAACTCCTGACTATTCACTATTCGACGCGAATCCTCCAAGATGGGCACGCCGCCGGCCGGGCATGCCCGATCGCCCGACCGGCGGCGATACGCGGGCCAGCGTATCCCTCTTCCACTTGGAGAACACAATGAACAACAATGTGTTGCCGCGTTTCATCCCGCGCGCCTTTGCCGCGGGTTGTCTGCTCGCCGTGGCGAGCGTGTCCCAGGGCGCCGGCGTCTATGCGCCCTATGTCGACGTGACGCTCTATCCGACGCCGCTCGTCGACCAGATCGGCGTCCGGCAAGGTATCCAGCAGTTCACGCTCGCGTTCGTGGTCGCGGGCAACGGTTGTACGCCGTCGTGGGGCGGCGTGCAGCCGATCGGCAACGGCGCGAGCGGCGGCCTGCTGACCGCGCTGTCGACGTCGATCGCCAGCTATCGCGCGAAAGGCGGCGAAGTAGCCGTGTCGTTCGGCGGCGCGAACGGCACGCCGCTGATGCAGGCATGCTCGACGGTCCCCGCGCTGGCGAGCGCATACCAGACCGTGATCGACACGTACGGCCTCACGCACCTCGACTTCGACATCGAGGGCGCGTCGCAGCTGGACACCGCCGCGGTCGCACGCAACTTCCAGGCGGTCACGCAGCTGCAGGCGAGCTATGCGGCGAAAGGCAAGCCGCTGCACGTCACGCTGACGCTGCCGACGATGCCGACCGGGCTCACGCAGGACGGCCTGAACGTCGTCTACGCGGCGATCTCGAACAAGACCGTGTTCGATGCGGTGAACGTGATGGCGATGGACTACGGCCCCGCGAACATCGACATGGGTGCCGCCGCGATCAGCGCCGCGCAGGCGCTCTACTCGCAACTCGATACGGCCTTCAAGTCGGCCGGCCAGCCGAAGACCAACGCGCAGCTCTGGCAGATGGTGGGCGTCACGCCGATGATCGGCGTGAACGACGTGCAGGGCGAAACCTTCACGCTTGCGAATGCGCAAAGCGTGCTGAACGCGGCGGTCGGCAACGGCTACGGCTTCTTCGGCAACTGGTCGGTCGGCCGCGATCAGGCGTGCCCGTCCGGCGGCACGTATGCGTCGCCGACCTGCTCGGGCGTCGCGCAGCAGCCGTACGCGTTCGCGACGATCTTCAAGCACCTCGACGGCAAGTGGGGCACGGGCGTCACGCAGGATCCGAACTACGGCGGCGGCTCGGACGGCGGCACGCCGCAGCCGGGCGCGCCCTGGGCGGCGGGTCAGGTCTATACGGCCGGCGCGACGGTCACCTACCAGGGCACGACGTACCAGGCGCAATGGTGGACGCAGGGCGACGTGCCCGGCCAGGCCGCCGTGTGGAAAGTGGTCGGCGGCGGCACGCCCACGTGGTCGGCAACGACCGCGTATTCGGGCGGCACCTGCGTGATGTACCAGGGCGCGAAATACTGCGCGAAATGGTGGACGCAAGGCGACAACCCGAGTGCGGGCGGTGTGTGGGTGAAGTCGTGACGGCGCGACTCGGCCATCGCTAGGCCCGCGCATCGGGGCCGTTCACGGCGATCGCTACCCGATCGCCGGCGGACGGCCCGCTGGCCGGCGCGCCCTGCCCGCCGTCAGCCGCGCGCGTGCTCGGCCAGCAGCCGCGCCTTCGCGTCGACGAGCAGCGCCGCATGCGTATCGCGATGCTGGCGGATCCGCTCGGTCGGCCCGACCACCGACAGCCCGTACCAGTCGCCGTCGAGCGTCAGCGCGACCGCAATCGCCGACAGCTCGGGCGCGCTCTCGCCGAAGTTCTCGGCCCAGCCGAGTTCGCGAAACCGGGCGGTCTGCGCGACGAGCGCAGGTAGATCCGCCACCGTCGCGTCGGTGAAGCGCTCGAACGGCAACTGCGTGCCGAGCGCCTGCTGCGCGTCGCCGGCCAGTTCCGCGAAGATCGCCTTGCCGATCGAGTTCGCGTGCAGCGGGCGCAGTTCGCCCGGCGCGCGCGTATAGCGGATCGCCTGCTCCGATTCGACGACGTCGAGGTACGTGACCGACACGCCCTGGATCTTGCCGAGCACGGTCGTCTCGCGGCTCGCGTCGCGCAGCGCGACGAGATGCGGGTGGACGATGTCGACGACCGGATCGGTCGCGTCGATCGCGGCGGCGATCGTCTGCAGGCGGCGCGTCGGGTAGTAGCCGCCGCGCTTGCGCACTTCGTACAGGTAGCCGCGGCTCACGAGCGTGCGCGCCATCGCGAGGCAGCTCGACGCCGGCACATTCAGCAGGCGCGCGAGTTCGGTGAGCGGCAGCGGCCGCCGTTCGGCGGCGAACAGCTCGAACAGGTCGAGCGTGCGGGCAACGAGTTTGACGTCCATGACGAGCGCTTGAATCGGAACAGGAAGCCGCGCACCGGGCCGGCCGCCGGGTCGTACGCTCAGTACGACTTCGGCAGCCCGAGCACCTTCTCCGCGATGTAGCACAGGATCAGTTGCGGACTCACGGGCGCGAGCCTCGGAATCATACACTCGCGCAGGTAGCGCTCGACATGGTATTCCTTCGCGTAGCCCATCCCGCCGTGCGTCGCGACTGCCGTCTGGCACGCCTGGAACGCCGCTTCCGCGCCGAGATACTTCGCGGCATTGGCCTCCGCACCGCACGGCTGCCCCGCGTCGTAGCGCGTCGCGGCCTTCATCACCATCAGCCACGCGGCCTCGAGCTGCATCCATGCCTGCGCGAGCGGATGCTGGATCGACTGGTTCTGCCCGATCGGCCGGCCGAACACGACGCGCTCGCACGCGTACTGCGTCGCGCGGCGCAGCGCGGCCTGCCCGAGCCCGATCGCCTCCGCGGCGATCAGGATCCGTTCGGGATTCAGCCCGTGCAGCAGATAGCGGAAGCCGTCGCCTTCGTTGCCGATCAGGTCGCCTTCCGGCACGCGCAGGTTGTCGATGAACAGCATGTTCGAATCGACCGCCTTGCGGCCCATCTTCTCGATCTCGCGCACCTCGACGCGCGAGCGGTCGAGATCGGTATAGAACAGGCTCAGCCCGTCGGTCGGCTTCGCGACCTGGTCGAGCGGCGTCGTGCGCGCGATGATCAGCATCTTGTTCGCGACCTGCGCGGTCGAGATCCAGATCTTGCGCCCGCTCAGCACGTAGTGGTCGCCGTCGCGGCGTGCCTGCGTGGTCAGGTGCGTGGTGTCGAGGCCTGCATCGGGTTCCGTCACCGCGAAACACGCCTTGTCGCGCCCGGCGATCAGCGGCGGCAGGAAGCGCGCCTTCTGCGCGTCGTTGCCGAACACCTGCACCGGGTTCAGCCCGAAGATGTTCATGTGGACGGCCGACGCGCCGGACAGGCCGGCGCCCGATGCGCTGATCGTGCGCATCATCAGCGCGGCCTCGGTCATTCCGAGCCCGGCACCGCCATGGGCCGGGTCCATCGCGATGCCGAGCCAGCCGGCCTCGGCGAGCGCCGCGTGGAAATCGGCCGGAAACCCGCCCGCGCGATCGCGTTCGAGCCAGTAGTCGTCGCCGAAGCGTGCGCAGATTTTCTCGATCGCGCTTTCGATCGCGCGCTGGTCATCGGTCAGGTCGAACTGCATGGAATGCTCTCCCGGAAAAAGGTAAGCGGTTGCCCCGCGCTCAAGAAAGCGCCAGGCGGCGCCGGGGTTTCCGCTCCGAAGGACGTCCCGTTGCGGGATAGCCCGCTCGGAGCGTTGGCACCAGGCGGCCGATCTCGGGCGCTCACAACGGAAACACGCCGACGATCACGGCGGCGAACACCATCAGCACCGTGGCGGCGAACAGGAACGGAATCGTGAATTTCTGGTGCTCGGCGAGCTCGACGCCGGTCAGGCCGACGATCAGGAACGTCGCGGGCGTGAGCGGGCTCACCGGGAAGCCGGTCGTCATCTGGCCAAGCAGCGCGGCCTGCGCCATCTGGATCGGCGGCACGCCCAGCAGCTTCGCGCTTTCCGCGAGCACCGGCAGCACGCCGAAGTAGAACGAATCGGGGTCGAACAGCAGGCTCAGCGGCATCGACAGCAGCCCGAGCACGAACGGCATGTGGCGTGCATGCTCGACCGGCACGTGCGCGACGACCACGTCCGCCATCGCCTTCAGCATCCCGGTGCCGGACATGATGCCGGTGAACGCGCCGGCCGCGAGCAGCACGCTCGCCATCATCAGCGCGGCCTTCGCATGTGCATCGATCCGCTCGCGCTGGGCCTGCACGTCCGGGTAGTTGATCACGAGCGCGGCGACCGTGCCGAGCATGAACATCACCATCGGGTCGACGATGCCCGACACGAGCGTGACGAGCACGACGAGCGTCAGCACGAGATTGATCCGGAAGCGTTCCGGCCGGCGCAACGCGCGTTCGGCGTCGGTCAGCACACGCGGCGCAATCGCGAGCGATGCCGCACCGGCACGGTCGAGCCCGAGCCGTTTCGCCTCGCGCACGCCGAGCACGTACGCGGTGCCGAACACGAACACGAGCCCGGCGATCTGCACCGGAATCATCGGCGTGAAGATCGCGGAACCGGGAATGTGCAGCGCCGCCGACGCACGCAGCATCGGCCCGACCCACGGCAGGAAATTGACGCCGGCCGCCATCGACGCGACGCACGCGAGGATGCGGCGATCCATCCCGAGCCGCGTGTAGAGCGGCATCATCGCGGGCAGCGTGACGAGAAACGTGACGGCGCCCGAGCCGTCGAGATGGATCAGCAGCGCGAGCAGCGCCGAGCCCATCACGATGCGCGGCGGATGGCAGCCGATCACGCGCAGCACGCCCGCGATGATCGGGTCGAGCATTCCCGCATCGGTGAGGATGCCGAAAAAAAGAATCGCAAAAACGAACATCCCGGCGATCGGGCCGATGTTCTGTACGCCGTGCACGATGAACTTGCCGGTCGCGAGCCCGAAACCGGCCGCGAGCGACGCGGCCACCGGCACGACGATCAGTGCGACGAGCGGCGACAGCCGCTTCGTGATGATCAGGCCGAACAGCGCGACGATGGCGATCGCGCCGATCCATGCAAGCATGATGCGTCTCCTCTTCAGCCGGTGCGCCTGTGCGGGGCCCGGCATGGTGTTCGAAGGGTCGTGCGGTACGCGTGGCCGTGCGGCGCCGTCGGGCGCGCGGCACGGCCGGCCGCCGCGATGCCGGTCAGTCCCGGCGTGTGTCGTGGCCGCGGTCGTCAGCGTTGGCCTCGGCGTCGGCAAACACCTGCGCCGCATGTTCGTTCAGCGCGGGCGGCGGCCGCCGGTACGTGGCCGGCGTGCGGCCGAGCTTGATCGGCGACGCGATGCCGCGATGCCGGCCGAGCTCGACCTTCATCTCCCGGTGCGCGACATGCGGATGGTCGAGCGCCGCATCGAGCCCGAGCACCGGCGCGCACGGCACGCCGCGGCGCATCAGTTGCTCGGCAAGCGCCGCGCCGTCGTGTCCGGCCAGCGCCGTTTCGAGCAGCGTGCGCAGCGGGGCGCGATTCGCGCTGCGCGCGCGGTTGTCCGCGAAACGCGGATCGTCGAGCCAGTCGCGCGTGCCGAGCACGTCGCATAGCGCCGCGAACTGCCCGTTGTTGCCGACCGCGAGAAAGATGTCGACGCTCGCCGTCGGAAAGCTGTCGTACGGCGTGATGTTCGGATGCGCGTTGCCGGTGCGCACGGGCGCGTTGCCCGAATGGAAGAAGTTCGGCGTATGCGGATGCAGGATCGACAGCGCGCAGTCGAACAGCGTCGCTTCGACGAACTGGCCGCGGCCGCTCGCGTCGCGCTCGCGCAGCGCCATCAGCACGCCGAGCGCCGCGTTCAGCCCGGTGACGAGATCGACGATCGGCACGCCGACCCGCAGCGGCGCACCGCCGGCTTCGCCATTGACGCTCATCAGCCCCGCGAGCGCCTGCACGGCCGCATCGTAGCCGGGCAGCCCGCCGAGCGGGCCGTCCGCGCCGAAGCCCGACACGCGGCAATGGACGAGGCGCGGAAACCGCGCATGCAGCGCGTCGAAGCCGAGCCCCCAGCGCTCCATCGTGCCGATCTTGAAGTTCTCGACGATGGCGTCCGCGTGTTCGAGCAGGCCGAGCAGCCGCTCGCGGTCGGCCGGTTGCGTCAGGTCGAGCGCGATGCCGAGCTTGTTGCGGTTCACGCCGAGGAAGTACGACGCGGTATCGCCGTCGAACGGCGGGCCCCAGGTGCGCGTCTCGTCGCCGGACAGCGGTTCGACCTTGATCACCTCCGCGCCGTGGTCGGCCAGGATCTGCGTGGCATACGGGCCGCCCAGCACCCGCGACAGATCGATGATGCGCAATCCCGCCAGCGCGCCCTGCTGCTCGTGTTCCGCCATGCGTCTCGCTCCTGGTTCCGGTTGATCGGACTGCCGGTTCCGGCGGCCCGGCGCCTGCGGCGCGACCTTCCGGATTCAGCGAATAATTCTTGTATGTGAATTTATATTCACGCCCGGGAATTATTCTGTCAACCCCGGCGGCACCCTGACGCGGTGCGCAAGACGCCGCCGTGCGCAAGTGGAGGCGACACCGAATACTGGCCGGTTGCGGTGGCGCCCCGCCTTTCGCTAAGCTGGCGGACAATCTTCATCTCAAAAAAATCGGGCGGATCATTCATGAAACGAATGCTGCTGGCGGCCTTCGTGCTGGCGTCGACGCTGGGCGTCGGACATGCGCAAACCCAGACGTTCCACTTCGGCGAAGGACAGACCGGGATGCCGGACGCGGCGCCGGCCGCACGGCACGCGACGCCGCCGTCGCCCCACCATCGGCGCGCCGTTCACAAGCGCCGCCAGCCACGCCACGCGAAGCCGACGCGCAGCGGGATCCGCAGCGGGATCTATACGCACGCGTAACGCGGCGCGCGTTGCCCGACGCCGTGCACGGAACGGTCATGAACGGCCGGTAAGATCGCTGCGGCGGCCTGTACGCCGTCGCGGCCAGCTGCCGGGTAACGCGCCGCCGACGCGCATTTTCTCCACGATCCAGCACCCGTTTTGCCGAACATGAGTACCGGGCCGGACACTCTCGCCGTCATCAAGGAACGCGCCACGATCGTGTGCCGTCAGCGCAGCAGCGTGCTGCTGGTCGCCCGCACCGCATCGCGCTGGTCGCTGCCGGGCGGCACGATCCGGCGTGGCGAGACGCCGCTGGATGCGGCGCTGCGGGAGCTTGCCGAGGAAACGCGGCTGGAGGGGCTCGTGCTCGACTACGCGGTGCAGTTCGGCGGGCTGACGAAGCTCCATCACGTGTTCGTGGCCGACGTGCCGGCGCACCTGACGCCGCGCGCAAGCAACGAGATCGCCCGCTGCAAGTGGTTCACCATCGACCGGCTCGACACGCTTCATGCGAGCGTGCCGACGCGCAAGATCATCGAGCTGCTGCGCCTCGACTGTTTTTCGGCGATCGCGAACGGCCGGCTGCGCTGACGTCGGTATCGCCCGCGCCGCTCACCCTTGCGGAATCGTGCCCGGCCGGACGTACGCGAGCATGTGCGGCACGTAGTCGGCCTTGCCGAGTTCGACGCCATGGTGGCGCAGGATCGCGTACGCCGCGATCGCGTGGAAGTAGAACTGCGGCAGCGCCCAGTCGCGCGCGTACTGTTCGCCCGTCATGTCGAACGCGATCCCGTTCGGCATGTCGAGCGCGATCGGCTGCGCGGCACCGCCATCGAGCGCATCCGGTGCCAGCTCGCCGAGAAACGCGAGCGTGCCGGCGATGATCGCCTGCGCGTCGGCGAGCGAGCCGGGCTGCGCATCCGCATTCCATCCCGCCTCGCGCAACGCCAGCAGCGCGGCCGGCAACGGTTCGCCGCGCAGCCGGTGGACGGGCTCCATCGCCTGGAAGCACGAGAAGCGCACCTGTGCCGCGAGCGGATACATGTCGGGCGCCAGCTTCAGCGTCATCGCCGCATCGGGCGCGTCGCCCGCGGCCTGCCGATGTGCGACAGCCTTGTCGAGCCATGCGGTCTGCGCGCGCAGCATGTGGGTGAAGGTCGGAACGAGAAGTTGGGTCGGTGACACGCGTGCGCTCCGGTGTTGTGGTTTGCGCCACGATAGCAGCGTCGGCACGAACCTGCATCCCCGCATGGGCGATGAGCGCGATTTAATGCGGATTCGGTGATGTGGCGCATGGCGCGTGCGCGTGTCGCCCCTCGCAGGACGATCACGGCACGCGGTCGTCTCGACGCAACCTCAAGGCTTGCCGTGCCGCGCCAGGAACCGGTCGAGTTGGGACGCAAACGCCTTGCCGTCGCGCGCGCTGAACGGCGCGGGCCCGCCCGTGTCGATGCCCGCGCTGCGCAACTGATCCATCATCGCGCGCGTCGACAGGCGTTCCTCGATGTTCTCGCGGCTGAACCAGTTGCCGCGCGGGTCGAGCGCATGCGCGCCCTTGTCGAGCACGGCGGCGGCCAGCGGGATGTCGGCGGTGATCACGAGGTCGCCCGCTTCCGCCAGCTCGACGATGCGCGCATCGGCCACGTCGAAGCCGGCCGGCACCTGCACCGCCTTGATGAACGGCGACGGCGGCGTGCGCAGAAACTGGTTCGCGACCAGCGTCACGCAGATTTCGGCACGACGCGCGGCGCGAAACAGCATGTCCTTGATGACGGCGGGACACGCGTCGGCATCGACCAGTACTTGCATGGCGGTTGGTTCCAATGGGCAGAAGCGGAAGCGGCGATCATAACGCACCGCCGGCCGGGCATCAGCCGGCGCGGCCCGTGCGCAGCGCGTCGGCCGTTACCCACTGCGCGCCCCACGCCGCGGCCAGCCGCGCCCCCTGCCCGATCCGCACGGCCGCATCGTCGAAGTCGACGAACACGACGTGATCGGCCGCCGCGGGCTTCGCGGGCGTCTCGCGCGTGCGCCCGTCGGACAGCACCCACAGCCAGCGCTGCTT
>NZ_JAAGPP010000214.1:0-238 GCF_017104975.1 Burkholderia sp. Ac-20344 | reverse complement strand
AACACAGTGACCATGCTTCGCGAAGATACGCACAGTGACATGCATACAATTGCACTTGGTGAGTATCAAGTGCGTATACGTGATCATAAGTATGTACTGTATTATCCGTTCGTGTGTGCTTTCTCAGATTGTCATTTATGTTCGTCATATAGTGAACATTATCAACTCTCGCATTGGTATTTAGCTTGTGCTGTATACAGTATCCTATCGTTTATTCAATTCATTGTTTTTTTTTTTC
>NZ_JAAGPP010000213.1:0-11471 GCF_017104975.1 Burkholderia sp. Ac-20344 | reverse complement strand
CAATGCGCTGCGGTAGAAGCACCGCCATGCGTCGGTGTCGGGCGTGGTTTCGTCGCTACTGCCGTGCAGCGTCGAACGCACGAACGTCGCGATGTCGTTCGGATCGGGAATCGCGTCGCGATGCGCGGCATCGGCGAAAGCCGGAAATGCCGAGAATTCTCGACGCCGGCCTTCGCGCACCGCGTCGGCGAGCGCGCCGCGATAGTCGGTGAAGAACTGGAACGGCTGCGTGCTGCCGTCTTCCTCGCCCATGAACAGCAGCGGGATCGACGGCGCGAGCAGCAGCAGCGCGGTCGTCGCGCGCACCGCGTCGTCGTTCGCGAGTGCACGCAGCCGTTCGCCGAACGCGCGGTTGCCGATCTGGTCGTGGTTCTGCAGGAACGTGACGAACGCCGTCGGCGGCAGGTGCGCGCTCGGTTCGCCGCGCGCGGCGCCGTCGTGCAGCGGCGACGGTTCGCCCTGGTACGCGAAGCCTTCGCCGAGGGTGCGCGCGAGATGGCGCAGCGGCGCGTCGGCGTACGCGCGGTAGTAGCCGTCGCGCTCGCCGGTCAGCAGTACGTGCACGCTGTTGTGAAAGTCGTCGTTCCATTGCGCGTCGAAGCCGCCCGGCCCGAGCAGGCTCGCTGCGTTGCGCTCGTTCTCGAGCAAGAGATGCACGTGACGCGCATCGCCAGCGTACGCGCGCACGCGGCGCGCGAGTGCGCGCAGCCAGGCATCGTCGTCGATCGCGTGCGCGGCGTCGATGCGCAACCCGTCGAAACGGAATTCGTCGAGCCAGTACAGCGCATTCTCGATGAAGAACGCGCTCGTCTGTTCGCGCGAGAAGTCGATCGCGGGCCCCCATGCGGTCTGCCGGTCCGCGCGGAAGAAGGCGGGCGCGTAGCGCGGCAGCAGGTTGCCTTCCGGGCCGAAGTGGTTGTAGACGACATCGAGCAACACCTGCAGCCCGAGCCCGTGCGCGGCATCGACCAGCGCCTTCAGTTCCTCGGGCCGCCCGTACGACGCATCGGGCGCGAACGGCAGCACGCCGTCGTAGCCCCAGTTGCGCGTGCCGGGGAACGCGTTGACGGGCATCAGCTCGAGCGCGGTCACGCCGAGCGCGGCGATCGACGGCAGGCGCCGCTCGACGCTCGCATGGCCGCCGCATGCACCGACGTGCAATTCGTACAGCACCGTCTCGTGCCACGGGCGGCCGCGCCACGTGTCGTGGCGCCAGCGGTACGCAGCCGGATCGACGACTTGGCTCGGGCCGTGCACGCCGCCAGGCTGGAAGCGCGACGCGGGGTCGGGCACCGCGAGACCGCCATCGAGCCGGTAGCGATACAGCGTGCCGGGGCCGCATGGCACGACGACCTCGAACCAGCCGTCGCCGACCGCGGTCATCGCGGCGGCGGGCGTGCTTGCGCCGTCGATTTCGACGGCGGCCGTACGGCTCGCGGGCGCCCACAACCGGAAGCGCGTGCGGTCGACATCGACGCAGGTCGCGCCGAACGACGCATCGAACGCATGCGAGCCGGATGGACGGGCGGAGCGTGATCTCATGGCGAGTCTCCCGAAGACGGGGCGGGCGGCACGGCGGCCACCGCGATCGCAGCCGCGTGGGCGGCCACGTCGAGTCCGTCGGCCGGCCACGAGCGCGGGCCGGCGTCCGGCGTCGCGGTGTCGACCAGCACGCGATAGTCGAGCACCGGCGCGGGCGACGTGAACACGATCGTCTCGGACGACGCGTTCAGCATCACGAGCAGCGCCTCGGTGCGTCCGGTGCGGCCCGTGCCGACGCGCCGCATCGTCAGCGCGCGGCGCTCGCGGTCCTGCCATGCGGGCACGGTCATCGGGTTGCCGTGCTCGTCGAACCAGCCGATCTCGGCCATGCCCGGCGCAGCGTCGCGATCGCCCGACGGATAGCGTGGCGTGGACATCACCGGATACATGCGCCGCAACGCGGCGAGCCGCGACACGAAGCGCATCAGCGTCACCGCTTCGTCGCTGCGCGCCAGATCCCAGTCGAGCCACGACAGCGCGTTGTCCTGGCAGTACGCGTTGTTGTTGCCGAGCTGCGTCCGGCCGAACTCGTCGCCGGCGACCAGCATCGGCGTGCCGAGCGCGGTAAACAGCGTCGCGAGCATCGAGCGCGCGACGCGCGCACGCACGGCGCGGATCGCCGCATCGTCGCTCGGCCCTTCGACGCCCCAGTTCGCGGTGCAGTTGTCGTCGCGGCCGTCGCGGTTGTCCTCGCCGTTCGCGTCGTTGTGTTTCGTCGAATACGACACGACATCGGCGAGCGTGAAGCCATCGTGCGCGGTGATGAAATTGACCGACGCCCAGGTATGGCGGCGCTGGTGGTTGAACAGGTCGGCCGACCCCGCGAGGCGTGCGGCGAGCTCCGGCCGCTGGCCCGCGTCGCCTCGCCAGAAACGCCGCACGGTGTCGCGGAAACGGTCGTTCCACTCGGCGAAACCGGGCGGATGGCGGCCGAGCTGATAGCCGCCGGGGCCGAGATCCCACGGCTCGGTGATCAGCTTGCGCTGCGCGAGCACCGGGTCCTGCCGCAGTGCGTCGAAGAACCCCGCGCCGGGATCGAAGCCGTGCGCCTCGCGGCCGAGCGTCACGCCGAGGTCGAAGCGGAAGCCGTCGACGTTGAACGCGGTGGCCCAGTAGCGCAGCGAATCCATCACCATCTGCACGACGCGCGGATGCGACAGGTTCAGCGTGTTGCCGCACCCCGTCTCGTCGACATGCAAGCGGTGGTCGTCCGGCATGAGCCGGTAGTAGCTCGCGTTGTCGAGGCCGCGCCACGACAGCGTCGGGCCGAGCTCGTTGCCTTCGCACGTATGGTTGTAGACGACGTCGAGCACGACCTCGATGCCGGCCGCATGCAGCTGGCGGATCGCGATGCGCATTTCGTCGAGCCGCCGTGTCGCGAGATACGCGGGCTCCGGCGCGAAGAACGCGGCCGTGTCGTAGCCCCAGTAGTTGCGCAGGCCGCGCTGCACCAGCGCGCGCTGCTGCAGGAATGCATGGATGGGCAGCAGTTCGACCGTCGTCACGCCGATCGACAGCATGTGATCGATGAACGCCGGATGCGCGAACGCCGCGAACGTGCCGCGCTCGGGCGGGCGCAACCCGGCGCGCCGCATCGACGCGCCGCGCACGTGCGTCTCGTAGATCACCGTGTTGCGCCACGACACGCGCGGGCGCCGGTCGGTGCTCCAGTCGAACGCCTCGTCGACCACCACGCACTTCGGCATCGCGGGTGCCGAGTCGCGCCGATCCATCGACAGGTCCGCGCGGTTCGAATGCAGGCGATAGCCGAACAGCGCGTCCGACCAGCGAAACTGGCCGACCAGCTTGCGCGCGTACGGGTCGAGCAGCAGCTTGGTCGGGTTGAAGCGATGGCCGTGCTGCGGCTGGTACGGGCCGTCCGCGCGAAACCCGTACACGGTGCCCGGATGCGCATTGGGCAGGTAGCCGTGCCACACCTCGTCGGTGCATTCGGGCAGGTCGAGGCGCGCGAGTTCCTTGCGGCCGGTTGGGTCGAACACGCACAGCTGGATGCGCTGCGCGTGCGCGGAAAACACCGCGAAGTTGGTCCCGAGGCCGTCCCAGGTCGCGCCGAGCGGATAGCTGCGGCCGGATTCGAGACGGGCGGGCAGGGCGGTCGGCATGGGGCGGATCTCCGTGTCGAGGGCGCGGGAAATCAGGCAGGGCACAGCCACAGCGTCGCGAGCGGCGGCAGGCGCAGCAGCGCCGACCAGGCTTCGCCGTGCGCGGGCACGGCCTCGGCCCACACGGCGCCGTCGTTGCCGGCGTTGGTGCCGCCGTACGGCGCGGCATCCGTGTTCATCAGCTCGCGCCACTGTCCCGGTGCCGGCAGGCCGACGCGGTAGCGTGCGCGCGGCACCGGTGTGAAGTTGCAGACGGCGACCAACAGGTGCCCGGCCTCGTCGCGGCGCGCGAACGCGAACACGCTGTTGTCGCGGTCGTCGCCGATCAGCCAGGAGAAGCCCGCCGCGTGGCAGTCGAGCGCGTGCAGCGCCGGCTCGGCCGCATACGTGCGGTTCAGGTCGCGCACGAGCCGCTGCACGCCGCGATGCGCGGGCGCATCGAGCAGGTCCCAGTGCGGTGTTGCGTCGTGCGCGAACTCGGCCCATTGTGCGAATTCGCTGCCCATGAACAGCAGCTTCTTGCCGGGGTGCGCCCACATGAAGCCGAAGTACGCGCGCAGCGTCGCGAGCCGCTGCCACGCGTCGCCCGGCATCTTCGTGACGAGCGAGCCCTTGCCGTGCACGACCTCGTCGTGCGACAGCGGCAGCACGAAGCGCTCGGAGAACGCGTACACGAGCCCGAACGTCATCCGGTCGTGGTGATAGCGGCGGTGCACGGGGTCTTCGCGCAGATACGCGAGCGTGTCGTGCATCCACCCCATGTTCCACTTGAAGTCGAAACCGAGCCCGCCGTCGCCGGTCGGCGCGGTGACGCCCGGCCATGCGGTCGATTCCTCCGCGACGGTGACGACGCCGGCCGGCGCGGCCGCACCGTGCAGCGTGTCGTTCAGCATGCGCAGGAACGCGACCGATTCGAGGTTCTCGCGCCCGCCGTGCACGTTCGGCACCCACTCGCCTTCGTTGCGCGAATAGTCGCGGTACAGCATCGATGCGACCGCGTCGACGCGGATGCCGTCGACGTGATACCGGCGCGCCCACGCGAGCGCCGATGCGGCGAGGAACGCGCCGACTTCCGTGCGCCCGACGTTGAACACGCAGGTGTGCCAGTCCGGATGCAGCCCTTCGCGCGGGTCGGCGTGCTCGTACAGCGCCGTGCCGTCGAATTGCGCGAGGCCATGCGGATCGTCGGGGAAATGCGCGGGCACCCAGTCGACGAGCACGCCGATGCCGGCCGCGTGCGCGCGGTCGACGAAACGCGCGAAGCCGTCGACCGGCCCGAAGCGCGCGGACGGCGCGAACTGCGCGAGCGGCTGGTAGCCCCACGAGCCGCCGAACGGGTACTCGGCGATCGGCATGAACTCGACGTGCGTGAAGCCCATCCCCTGCACGTACGGAATCAGGCGCTCGGCGAGTTCGTCCCAGGTCGCGCTGCGGTTCATCTCCTCGGGCACGCGTTGCCACGATTCCGGATGCACCTCGTAGATCGACCACGGCATGCGGTAGCGGTCGGCGCGCGGCCGCGCATGCATCCAGCCGTCGTCGTGCCAGGCGAACGCATCGAACGCCGCGACATCGGCGACGACCGACGCCGTGCGCGGCGGCGCTTCGGTCGCACGCGCACAGGGATCGGCCTTGTGCGGCAGCACGCGCCCGTCGGCCGCGCGCAGCTCGTACTTGTAGCACTCGCCCGCACCGATGCCCGGCACGAACAGCTCCCACACGCCCGACGGCCGCCGCAGCCGCATCGGATGGCGGCGGCCGTCCCATCCGTTGAAATCGCCGACCACCGACACGCGCTGCGCGTTCGGCGCCCAGACCGCGAAGCGTACGCCGTCGGTGTCGTCGATTCGGGCAGGCGTCGCGCCGAGGCAGTCGAGCACGGCGGCCGGGTCGCCGGCCGAGAAGCGCGCGAGCACCGCGTCGTCGAGCAGCGTGCCGAACGCATACGCGTCGTCGATCACCTGTCGCGCGTCCGGCCAGTCGATCGCGAGCAGGTAGTGGGGGGCGCCGCCGTTGCGCGCGATCGTCCCCGCGAAGCAGCCGGCGCGATCGACGCACGCGAGCGTGCCGAGTTCGGCGCCTTCCGGCGACAGCGCGTGCACGCTTTTCGCGCCGGGGAGCAGTGCGCGCACGACGATTCCCTCGGCCTGCCCGTGCGGGCCGAGGCACGCGAACGGATCGGGATGACGGCCGGCGAGCAGCGCGTCGATATCGGATCGTTCGAACAACGTTTCGGTCATGATGTGCCTCCGCCGTCGGATGTGCCGCCGTCACCGAGCAGCCGTTCGACCAGCGCCGCGAGCCCGCCGACCGGCACGCCCAGCCAGTCGGGCCGGTTCGCGGCTTCGTAGCACAGCTCGTACGACGCCTTGTCGATCAGGAACAGCGCGAGCAGGCGATCGGCGTAGCGCGGGTCGACGAAACGCGCGGGGGCCCGTTCGGCGGCCGCGCGATAGCAGTCGACGAAGCGGTCGGCGGCGGCCTGCCCGAAGCGGTCGAACAGCGCGCGCTTGCGGCCGGCCGCCTGAGGCGGCGCTTTCTCGATCGCGAATTGCGCGATCGCGCTCACGTACGACAGCGAACGCAGCAGGCCGGCGACGTCGCGCAGCGGATGCGATTTCGCGCGGCGGCGCTCGAGCGAGCGCGCCGGCTCGCCCTCGAAGTCGATCAGCAGCGCGTCGCCCTGCACGTCGAGCACCTGGCCCAGATGGAAATCGCCGTGAATCCGCATGCATTGCGCATCGAGCGTGCGTGGCACGAGCTCGCCGAGCGCACGCACGGCCGCGTCGCACGACGCGAGCAGCGTGTCGGCCGCTTCGCGCATCGCGGGATCGAGCGCATCGAGCCGCGTGTGCAGCACGTCGAGCGCGCGCTCGAACGATGCGATCGCGTCCGCGCACCAGTCGTCGACATGGCCTGGCGTCACGTGCTCCGGCGCGAACGCGGGATCGTCGGACGGCTGCGCGAGCGCGACGTGCAACTGGCCGAGCCGCGTGCCGATGATCCCCGCGAATGCCGCGTAGCCGAGCAGCGCGTCGGGTTCTTCGTCCGCTTCGCCGGTCTCGTCGTCGCCCGCGGCCGGCAGCGCGAGCTCGTCCACCGCGCGCCGCAGGAAGTCGAACGAACGCGTCCACGCGTCGCCCTGGTTGTCGACATAGCGCTGCAGGATCGCGACCGTGTGCGGCGTGCCGTCCGGATCGACGTGCACGACTTCGCCCGCGAGCGTCGCGGTGTTCGGGTAGCCGATCCGTGTCAGATACCGGCTCATTTCCGCTTCCGGATGCACGCCGTGCGCGACCTTGCGCACCAGCTTCAGCACGATCGCATCGCCGATCACGAGCGAGCTGTTGCTCTGCTCGGCCGCGAGCCAGCGCACTTCGGCGTCGTCGCCGGGATCGAGTGCGGCGAGCGCGTCTTCCGGCAGGAACGCGAGCCGGCCGCCGTCGGAGGTCGGCACCGTCGCGCCGTCGCGCAGCTTGCGCAGCATCCCGCGGGCGAACGCCGGCAGCGCGAACGCGTCGGTCAGGTAGCCGACCGTATGGCCGCGCCGCACGCGCGCCAGCGCGAGCTGCGCGAACAGCGGCTGCGAGGTCTCGCCGCCCCACGCGGCCGCGAGCGGCACGACGTAGCGTTCGACGTCTCCCGGTTCATCGGATTCGACCCAGGCCTCCGCATACTGGAACGGTTCGCCCGGCACCGGCGTGACGACGTTCAGCCTGGCCGCGCCGATCGTGCGGTCCTTCGACGCGAACCAGCGCCGCCGCGCGAGCCACGACGGCAGCGCATCGTGCGCAAGCACGTGCAACTGCTCGAGGTCCGGCCGTGCGTCGCCGCGCCGCATCACGAGCGTCACGTATTCGGGCAGCGGCTCCGCATGGGGCTGCCGCCACGACGGCTCGCGGCCGTGCTCGGCCAGCACGAACCACAGGAATCCGTACGGCGGGAAGGTGAGGAGATACGGGAGCTGGCCGACCGGTGGAAACGGCGAATCCGAGGTCATCTCGATCGGCACGCGGCCCGCGAATTCGGACAGGTCGAGCTCGACGGCCTGCGACGCGCGCGACAGGTTCGCGACGCACAGCACCGGATCCTGGCCGTCCAGCTCGCGCAGGTACGCGAGCACCTTGCGGTTCTCCGGGCGCAGGAAGCGGATCGTGCCGCGCCCGAACGCCTGCGACGCGCGGCGCGTCGACAGGATGCGGCGCGTCCAGTTCAGCAGCGAATGCGGGTCGCGCGTCTGCGCCTCGACGTTGATCGCGTCATAGCCGTACAGCGAACCCATCACCGGCGGCAGCACGAGCAGTTCGGGGTCGGCGCGCGAGAAGCCGCCGTTGCGGTCCGACGACCATTGCATCGGCGTGCGCACGCCGTCACGGTCGCCGAGGTGGATGTTGTCGCCCATCCCGAGCTCGTCGCCGTAGTAGATCACGGGCGTGCCGGGCATCGACAGCAGCAGCGAGTTGATCAGTTCGATGCGGCGCCGGTCGCGCTCCATCAGCGGCGCGAGCCGGCGCCGGATGCCGAGGTTCAGCCGCGCGCGCCGGTCGCTCGCATAGGTCTGCCACAGCAGGTCGCGCTCGGAGTCGGTGACCATCTCGAGCGTCAGCTCGTCGTGGTTGCGCAGGAATACGGCCCACTGGTTGCTCGGCGCGAGCTCCGGCGTCTGCCGCATGATGTCGACGATCGGGAAGCGGTCCTCGCTCGCGATCGACATATAGATGCGCGGCATCAGCGGAAAATGGAACGCCATGTGGCATTCGTCCTCGTCGCCGAAATATTCCTGCACGTCTTCCGGCCACTGGTTCGCTTCGGCAAGCAGCATCCGGTTCGGATACTCGGCGTCGATCGTCGCGCGGATCCGCTTCAGGATCGCATGCGTCTCGGGCAGGTTCTCGTTGTTGGTGCCCTCGCGCGCGACGAGATACGGCACCGCGTCGAGCCGCAGCCCGTCGATGCCGAGGTCGAGCCAGAAGCGCATCACCTGCATCACTTCGCGCACGACGGCGGGGTTGTCGAAGTTCAGGTCGGGCTGGTGCGAATAGAAGCGGTGCCAGTAGTACTGGCCGGCGACCGGGTCGTGCGCCCAGTTCGACGTTTCCGTATCGAGGAAGATGATCCGCGTGCCCGCGTATTTCGTGTCGGTGTCGGACCACACGTAGTAGTCGCGGTGAATCGAGCCCCGTTTCGCGCGGCGCGCGCGCTGGAACCACGGATGCTGGTCCGACGTGTGGTTGATCACGAGCTCGGTGATCACGCGAATGCCGCGTGCATGGGCTTCGCGGATGAAGCGCCGCACGTCGGCAAGCGTGCCGTAGTCGGGATGCACGTCGCGGTAGTCGGCGATGTCGTAGCCGTCGTCGCGGCGCGGCGACGGGTAGAACGGCAGCAGCCAGATCGTGTCGACGCCGAGTTCCGCGATGTAGTCGAGCTTCGCGATCAGGCCGGGGAAATCGCCGATACCGTCGTTGTTCGAGTCGTAGAACGACTTCACGTGCACCTGGTAGATGATCGCGTCCTTGTACCACAGCGGATCGTCCGCGCAGAGCGCCGGCGCGCGGCGGCGTGCACGGCGCCGGCGCGGCGTGCCGGCCGGCGCGAGCGACGGGAACTGCGCGCGGCGTACGTCGTCGAGGGAATCTTCGCGTTTCATCATCCGTGCCCTCCCGAAGGTGGCCGGGCGTCGCCCGGCTCGCGCGCCGCCGCCCGCGCGGCGCCTGGAGACGGCGTGAGCCGCCAGATCGCATACGGCCGCACGTTCGGATCGAGCGACACGTACTGGCGATGCCCGCACCAGGTTTCGGCATGCGTGGCGTCCTGTTCGAGCGCGTCGAGCGGTTCGCCGTCGACGAGCCCGAAGCCGCGCCACAGCGACGCATCGAGCGTGAAATTCGCGACCTGCGGATGCCACGGGTCGATGCTGATCGCGACGACGACCACGCTGTCGAACGCCGGCGTCGCCTTCACGAACACGAGCACCGTGTCGTTGTCCGTATCGGCGAACGTGATGCCGAGATGCGTCTGCAGCGCGGGGTGAGCGCGCCGCGCGCGGTTCAGCCGTGCGACCTCGGCGCCGATATGCGCGGCCTTGCTCCAGTCCCGCGCGCGCAGCTCGTACTTCTCCGCGTTCGCGTATTCCTCGTTGTCGGGCAGCGGCGCCGATTCGCCGAGCTCGAAGCCCGAGTACATGCCCCATGACCCGGCCAGCGTCGCCGCGAGCGCCGCGCGGATCACGAACTGCGTGCGCGGCGCGTTCTGCAGGTGGCGCGGGTTGATGTCGGGCGTGTTGACGAAGAAGTTCGGCCGGAAGAATTCGCGCGCGGGGCCGGTCGTCAGCTCGGTCAGGTAGTCGATGAATTCGCGCGTCGACTCGCGCCACGTGAAGTACGTGTACGACTGCGAGAAGCCGACCTTCGCGAGCCGGACCATCATGCCCGGCCGCGTGAACGCTTCCGACAGGAACACGACGTCCGGATGCCGGCCGCGCACGTCGTCGATCATCCACGCCCAGAACGGCAGCGGCTTCGTGTGCGGATTGTCGACACGGAAGATCCGCACGCCCGCGTCGACCCAGAACAGCACCGCGTCGCGCAACGCGAGCCACAGGTCGGGTTGCGCGTCCGCCGCGTAGAAATCGGGGTTGACGATGTCCTGGTAGCGCTTCGGCGGATTCTCCGCGAAGCGTAGCGAGCCGTCGGGCCGCCACGCGAACCAGCCCGGATGCGCGGCGAGCCACGGATGGTCGGGCGAGCACTGGATCGCGAAATCGAGCGCGACCTCGAGCCCGTGGCCGCGCGCGGCATCGACCAGCGCGCGGAACGATTCGAGCGTGCCGAGCCGCGGATGCACGGCCGTGTGGCCGCCGTCCGGCGAGCCGATCGCATAGGGACTGCCGACGTCGTCGGGGCCGGCCTTCAGGCTGTTGTTGCGCCCCTTGCGCGCGGTCGTGCCGATCGGGTGGATCGGCGGGAAATACAGCACGTCGAAACCCATGTCGCGGATGCGCGGCAGGTGCGCGATCACGTCGTCGAACGTGCCGTGCCGGTGCGGATCGTCGCTCGCCGAGCGCGGAAACATCTCGTACCAGCTCGAGAAGCGCGCCGCGCGGCGCTCGACGTCGACCGGGCAGGTCGTCGTGTCGTACGTGACGAACGGCCGGTAGCGCAGCGCCGCGAACGCATCGGCGAGCGGCGCC
The DNA here is from genome assembly GCF_017104975.1 of Burkholderia sp. Ac-20344. Lineage (NCBI taxonomy): Bacteria > Pseudomonadati > Pseudomonadota > Betaproteobacteria > Burkholderiales > Burkholderiaceae > Burkholderia > Burkholderia sp. Ac-20344. The sequence goes on along the minus strand of NZ_JAAGPP010000213.1, from coordinate 614 downwards.
GCGCCGAGCTGAGCGAGCCGCGCATCGGCCGGCGCGTCCTTGAATTCGGCGACGAGCCGTTCCATCTGCGTGATCGCGCGCCCATCGAGCGGGTCTGCGAGCTTGAGTGCGGTCGCGAGCAGCAGTTGCGCTTCGCGCAGTTCGAGCGTCACGTCCTGGCCGGCCGCATGTTTCTTCGCGACGTCGTCGACGAGCGACGCCCAGTCGTCGCGCCAGGCGATCACGCGAAATTCATGGCGGCCGAGCCGGTCGAGCGCGACGCGCGCGTGCCAGCCGTCGTTCGGTTCGGCTTCGAACGGGATCTCGCGCCAGTCGTCGTCGCCGGCGGCGCGCCACTGCAGCGCGGCCGCGAGATGGGCGTGCCCGTCGGTGAAGATCGACGCGTGGATGACGAGCGTCTCGCCGATCACGCGCTTGACCGCGAAGCGGCCGCCGTCGACCGACGGCTCGACGCGCTCGATCGCGATCCGGTCGCCCGCGATTGCCGCCGACAGCGCCCCGCGCTCGCGCGCGGCGTCGTGGCGTGTCGTGACGGGCGGCGCCCGCCATGCACGCAGCAGCGCGTAGGCGCCGGGTTCGAGCGTGAACGGTTCGAGCGCGGCCGGCGGCTGGGT
>NZ_JAAGPP010000212.1:0-11791 GCF_017104975.1 Burkholderia sp. Ac-20344 | reverse complement strand
CCGCGCAGTGGCGCCGCCGGCCGTTCCGCGCGCCGCATCACTCGTCGAGCGCCGCCGCGCTGGTCGGCGGCCGCAACCCGCCGCAGCCGGGCGAGATCACGCTCGCGCACCTCGGCGTGCTGTTCCTCGACGAACTCCCGGAATTCGACCGGCACGTGCTCGAAATGCTGCGCGAACCGCTGGAGGCCGGCCGCATCACGATCTCGCGCGCGGCCCAGCAAGCCGACTTTCCGGCCGCGTGCCAGCTGATCGCCGCGATGAATCCATGCCCGTGCGGCTGGCACGGCGATCCGTCCGGGCGCTGCCGCTGCACGCCGGACGTCGCCGCGCGCTACCTGCGCAAGCTGTCGGGACCGCTCGTCGACCGCATCGACATCCAGATCGACCTGCCCGCGCTGTCGCCGGCCGAGCTGGCGACGCGCGCGTCGGCGCCCGGTGAGCCGAGTGCCGTGGTGGCCGCGCGCGTCGCGCAGGCGCGTGCGCTGCAACTCGATCGGCAGGGCAAGACGAATCACATGCTGAGCGGCCGCGAGACGGACGACCTGTGCCGGCCGACCGACGAAGGCGAACGGCTGCTGCGCGAGGCCGGCGAGCGCTTCGGCTGGTCGGCGCGCGCGTATTACCGCGTGCTGAAGGTCGCGCGGACGATCGCCGACCTGGCCGGCGACCCGCTGCCGACGGCCGCGCAGATCGCCGAAGCGATCCGCTACCGGCGCGCGCTTACGGCGCTCTAAGCGCCGCCGGAGGACAAAATCCGGCTGTCAAGACTTGACTTATGCACAATTCCGCGAATCCGGCCCCGGATCACGGCTCGGCGGGACCTTGGCAGCGCAGAATTCGTATCTCATTGTTTTGATTGAATTTTCTCAAAATTCGAGCGCGCGGCCAAACAGGCCGGAAGGCCGTCCCGCGCGGCTCAGCGGGAAATCCGGGCGACTTTTCAACAAAGTTATCCACATGCGCTGTGGATAGTCGAAAAAACCTCGCAAAATCCGGCGACTAGCATCGAAAGTTGCGAATGAACTTTCAGTTGCCACGGCGTGTCTCGGCGCCCTCGCCGGCCGCCGTCAGTCGAGTTTGAACGACCCGAAAAACTGGTCGAGCTGCTCCTGCGTGAGCGGCCCGTCGGCAATCACGACGGCCTGGTACGCGTGCCGGCCGCGTGCAGCGAGCCGCGCGACGATCGTCTTGCGCGCGCGATCGCCGCCGGCGGCCGCGCCCGCGACGCGCAGCTCGAGCCCGTTCACCGCGCCGCCGGCCGCGAGCGGCACAGGCACCGACGCCGTCTGCGGCGCGCCTTCAAGGTTGCGGGACAGCCCGGCGCGCAGGAACTCGAGCGCCGCGCGGCGCGTGTCGTCGCGGTCGTCCGGCAGCGTCAGCGTGCCGACCGCGAACACCGCACCGTCTACGTGCGCAGCCTGCATCCGCATCGGCATCGACGCGCCGCCGACCGCCACCGGCTGCTCCTCGACGGTCGGCTTCGCCGGGAGGTCGATCGTGTAGCCGGCGTCGTTGTGCAGCGTGCGCCAGTCGTACGACGGCGAGCAGGCGGCCAGCGCGACGCTCATGCACGCAAGCGTGGCGAAGTGTCGCAGCGGACGAAAAAGGGGGCACAACGAAACGGTGACGTCCTTCGGCATGGCGTGGATCGGGCAGGCAAAACGGGCATTATCCGCCGAACGTGAAATCCGGGATGCGTGGTGGCCGCCGGTGCGCATCCCGCATTCGCGCTAAAATGGGCGCCGAATTTCGACGTCCTTTGCATCGATCCGCGTCATCGACCGACTCCGAGAGCACCAGATGAACACCACGCCTCCCGCCCGGCGCAGCGCCGGCCCCGTCCGCTACATCGTCGCTGCCGTCGTCGTCGCGGCGATCGCCGTCGCCGGCTTCTTCGCGTTCAACGGCAAGTCCACCGTGCCGGATGCCACGTTCACGCTGCTGTCGGGCCAGAAAGTCTCGACCGCCGGCGACCTGAAGGGCAAGGTCTATCTCGTGAACTTCTGGGCGACGAGCTGCGCGACCTGCATGCAGGAAATGCCGCAGATGGTCGATACCTACAATCGCTTCAAGGGTCAGGGGCTGGAATTCGTCGCGGTCGCGATGAACTACGATCCGCCGATGTACGTCGCGAACTACGCGCAGACGCGCCAGCTGCCGTTCAAGGTCGCGCTCGACGACGGCAGCGTCGCGAAGCAGTTCGGCAACGTGCAGCTCACGCCGACGACCTTCGTCGTCGACAAGGACGGCAAGATCCTGAAGCGCTACGTCGGCGCCCCGCAGTTCGCGGAACTCGACGCCCTGCTCAAGAAGGCACTCGACAGCAACGCGGCCTGAGCGCCGCCCGATCCGGCTCGAAGGGCCGCGCGCAGCGCCCTTCCCCGCACGACGGACCGCACGACCGGGCAACCCGGTTCCGCGGTCCGTTTGCTTTTCAGCGCTCGGTTTCGCCTTTCGCCGACAGCCCGTAGCGCTTCATCTTCTCGTACAGCGTCGCCTTGCCGACATGCAGCCGGTCGGCCGTTGCGGCGACCGCGCCGCCCGTCTGGTTCAGCGCCTCGGCGATCACCGCGCGCTCGAACTGCTCGATGCGCTCCTTCAGCGTCTGCTCGTTGTCGGCTTCGTCGCTGCTCGCGCCCGTCTCCTGCGGCATGTCGGCCACGCCGAGCACGAAGCGGTCGGCCGCGTTGCGCAGCTCGCGCACGTTGCCGGGCCAGTCGCGCTGCATCAGGTTCGCGCGCTGCCGGTCGGTCAGCACCGGCGCGGGCCGCGCGTAACGCACGGCTGCATCGAGCATGAAGTGCTCGAACAGCGGCACGATGTCCTCGCGGCGCTCGGCGAGCGGCGGCAGCGCGATCGTCACGACGTTGAGGCGGTACAGCAGGTCGCGCCGGAACGTGCCGGCCGCAACGAGCTCGCTCATGTCGCCCTTCGCGGCCGCGACGATGCGGCAGTTCACGCGGATCGGCTGGTTCGAGCCGAGCCGCTCCAGCACGCCGTCCTGCAGCACGCGCAGCAGCTTCACCTGCAGCGCGAGCGGCATGCTTTCGATTTCGTCGAGGAACAGCGTGCCGCCCGACGCATATTCGAGCTTGCCGACCCGGCGCTTCGCGGCGCCGGTGAACGCGCCGGGCTCGTAGCCGAACATCTCCGACTCGAACATCGGCTCGGGCAGCGCGCCGCAATTCACCGCGATGAACGGCTTGTCGCGGCGCGGCGACAGCTCGTGCAGGCTGCGCGCGATCAGCTCCTTGCCGGCGCCGGTGTCGCCGTTGATCAGCACCGACGCGTCGGTCGGCGCGACGTTCGCGATCAGCTTGCGCACCTGCTCGATCGCCGGACTGCGGCCGATGATGCGCGGCGCGACGACGTTCTGCCCGGCCAGCTCGCGCCGCAGCGCGTGGTTCTCGAGCACGAGCTCGCGCCGCTCGAGCGCGCGGCGCACCGTCTCGATCAGGCGCTCGGCCGCGAACGGTTTTTCGATGAAGTCGTACGCACCGTCGCGCATCGCCTGTACGGCCATCGAGATGTCGCCGTGCCCCGTGACGAGGATCACGGGCACGTCGGGCACGCGCTCGCGGCACTGCGCGAGCACGTCGAGCCCGCTCGCGCCGGGCAGCCGGATGTCGCTGACGATCGCGCCGGCGGTGTCCGCGACGATCGCCTTCTCGGCCGCTTCGGCCGACTCGAAGCCGGCGACATCGAACCCCGCCAGCTGAAGGCTCTGCACGCTTGCCCGGCGAACGAGCGCGTCGTCTTCGATATAGATCACTTGCAGCCGGTTGGCCATCGTACTCACTTGCTCCTGACGGGCCGCGCGGCGGCAGCGCGCGCGGCATCGTTGATACCGATCGTGTGCCGATCGGGCGGGCGGCGTGGCGCGTCTAGCGCGAGCCCGCCGGCTCGGACACGGAGTCCGGATGATGCGTGCGCGCGCGCCGCAGCGTCAAGACGAACAGCGCGCCGCCCGACGGCGCGTTGCGCGCGGTCAGCGCACCGCCCGCATCGCTCGCGATCGACGACGAGATCGCGAGGCCAAGGCCAAGCCCGCGCCCCATTTCCTTGGTCGTGAAGAACGGCTCGAACAGGCGCGGCAGCAGGTCGGGCGCAATGCCGGAGCCGTTGTCGCGCACCTCGACCGCGAGCGTCGCGGCCGATACCGCGATCGTCACTTCGATCGCCGGCGCCGCGACGCCGGCCACTGCGTCGAGCGCGTTGCCGAGCAGGTTGATCAGCACCTGTTCGAGGCGCAGGTCCTCGCAACGGGCGACGAGTTCCGGATAGTCGCGCGCCAGGTCGAGCGGCGCATCCTGCGCGGGCGACACGGTCGCATCCTGCAGCGTCAGCGTGAGCGCGACGCCGCGCAGCCGCTCGTCGAGCAGCGACAGCACGCTGCGCAGCGCGCGCACGACGAGCGCCTGCTCGTTGCGCGGCTTCGCGCGGCCGACGAACAGCTTCAACTGGTTCGTGATCTTGCCCATCCGCTCGGTGAGCGCGGCGATCGCCTCGAGGTTCTCGCGGGCGGCCGCCTGCTCGCCGCGATCGAGCAGCACGCGCGTGTTGTCCGAGAAGCTGCGCAGTGCCGCGAGCGGCTGGTTCAGTTCGTGCGTGATGCCGGCCGCCATCTGGCCGAGCGCGGCGAGCTTGCTCGCCTGGATCAGTTCGTCGTGCGCGGCGCGCAGTTCCTGCTCCGCGCGGATCCGGTCGCCGACCTCCTTCTGCAATTGCTCGTTCGCTTCCGACAAGTCGGCGGTACGCTCCTCGACGCGCCGGTTCAGCTCCGCGTACGCCTGCTGCAGCAGCGCGCGGCCGCGGATCATTTCTCGCACGCGCGCGCGGCGCATCCGCCAGTAGAACGCGAGCAGCGCGACCGACACGAAACCGAAACCCGTGACGATCGTCGCATTGCGCGCATCGGCGTCGACGGGCGCGATCGGCGCGAGCGTGACGAGCAGCCAGTCGGGCTCGCCGATCCGGCGCTTGCTCGCGAGGAAGCGCGGCGCGCGCAGGCCGGGGCCGAGGCGCACGATCTCCGCATCGGGGCCGAGCACCTGCTCGATGCGCAGCGGCAGCGGCGTGACGGGTTGCTGCGCGTACTGGCGCGTCTCGTAGATCGACGCAGCCACGGAGCCCGTGAGCGGCCTCAGCGTGTGGTACTTCCACGCGGGCACCGACGACAGGAACACGACGCCGTGATCGTCGGCGACGACGAGCGGCTCGGACGCATCGGCGCCCTGGAACCATTCGAGGTTGAGCTTCACGACGACGACGCCCGCGATCCTGCCGTCGCGCCACACGGGCTGCGAGATGTAGTAGCCGGGATCGCGCGAGATCGTGCCGATCCCGAAGAAGCGGCCGACCTGGCCGTTCATCGCATCGAGAAAATACGGGCGGAAGCGGTATTCGATCCCGACGAAGCTGTCGGGCGCGCGCCAGTTGCTGGCGGCGACGCACAGGCCGTCCGCGCCGACCACGTAGGTGACGGTCGCGTGCGCGTGTTCGTTGAGGTCTTCGAGATAACGATTGACGCGCGCTGTGTAGTCGGCGCGCTTCGGCTCGGCGAGCAGATCCTGCACGTACGGATGGCTGCCGAGCAGATAAGGCAGCGATTCGTAGCGGTCGAGCGTGCTCTTGAGCGCGCTGGTGGTGCGGTCGACGCGTACCGCGGCGTTGCGCTGCAGTTCGGCGACGCCGCGCCGCCAGGTGATCGTCCACGTCAGCGTGCACGCCGCGGCGAGCGCGGCGGCAAGCACGACGAGAATGAGCAGGCGGCGCGTCACGGTCGAGGCTTCCTGGCGATGCGGATCGCCTATTGTGTCATAGGCCTCCGCCTCCCCGCCCCGGTCGCCGCGGGCCGCACCACCGGCGGGCGGTGCCGCCGCCTGCTCCTTCATGGCGTCAGACGCCGGCCGTCTCGGTCGGCGCGACCTCGCCGCCGACCTTCAGCGCCTGGCGCAGCTTGTTGCGGTCGAGCTCCTTCTCCCAGGCCGACACGACGACCGTCGCGACGCCGTTGCCGACGATGTTGGTCAGCGCACGGCATTCGCTCATGAAGCGGTCGATGCCGAGGATCAGCACCATGCCCGACAGCGGGATCGTCGGCACGACGGCCAGCGTCGCGGCGAGCGTGATGAAGCCCGCGCCCGTGACGCCGCTCGCGCCCTTCGACGTCAGCATCGCGACGGCCAGCAGCGTGAGCTGCTGCATCCACGTCAGTTCGATGTTGGTCGCCTGCGCGATGAACAGCACGGCCATCGTCATGTAGATGTTGGTGCCGTCGAGGTTGAACGAATAGCCGGTCGGCACGACGAGGCCGACGACCGAACGCGAGCAGCCGGCCTTCTCGAGCTTTTCCATCAGCTGCGGCAGCGCGGCTTCCGACGAGCTCGTGCCGAGCACGATCAGCAGCTCTTCCTTGATGTACGACACGAAGCGGATGATCGAGAAGCCCGTGACGCGCGCGATCGCGCCGAGCACGACGAGCACGAACACGACCGACGTCAGGTAGAACGTGCCGATCAGCTTGAGCAGCGGCACCAGCGAACCGACGCCGTACTTGCCGATCGTGAACGCCATCGCGCCGAACGCGCCGATCGGTGCCAGCTTCGTGACGATGTGCACGATGCCGAACAGCACGCGCGTGAGCCCGTCGATGAAGTCGGTCACGACCTTGCCGCGCTCGCCGAGGTGTGCGAGCACGCTGCCGAACAACAGTGCGATCAGCAGGATCTGCAGGATCTCGCCCTGCGCGAACGCATCGACCATCGTGTTCGGGATGATGTGCAACAGGAAGTCGACCGTCGACTGCCCATGCGCCTTCGCCGCGTACGACGCAACGGCCTTGCCGTCGAGCGTCGCCGGATCGATGTTGAAGCCGACGCCCGGACGCAGGATGTGCGTGGCCGCGAGGCCGAGCAACAGCGCGAAGGTCGACACGACTTCGAAGTACAGCAGCGCCTTGCCGCCGACGCGGCCTACCTTCTTCATGTCCTCCATGCCGGCGATGCCGGTGACGACCGTACAGAAGATGATCGGGCCGATCACCATCTTGATCAGCTTGATGAACCCGTCGCCGAGCGGCTTCATGTCGGTGGCGAGCGCCGGGTAGTAGTGGCCGAGGATCACGCCGACGATGATGGCGAAGATCACCTGCACATAGAGCACTTTGTAGAAGGGTTTCTTCTTCACGATGGTTCCTGCTGAAGTAGATGAGCCGATGGAAACGGCGTCACGCGCGCGGACGAATGTCAGGGGAGTCACTCGCCCGCGCGGCTGCCGTGCCGCAACAAGCGATGCCTCAGGACATCCCGAGGGGGAGGAAGGCAGTGGTCATCGGTTGTCTCCTGTCGAGTGGAGTTAGCGCTTCAGCGCTTACTCCAGTCCCATGCAAGGCTGCTTGCTGTAGTAGTTCGGCCGGGGGATGGCCGTGCGCTTTATATCGCAAGGTCGATGCCAGGTTTCCGGAACCCCTCAAACCGTTGTTTTCATTGTATTTCTCATAATACGGCAGGCAAGGAAATCCGGGATTCCGGATTTCCGGAAAATATCCGTCCGGCGATCCGGACGAATGCACTCATTCGTCTGATGAATCAGTGCTGCACGGCCGGGCCGGCCAGCACGCCCGTCTGCGCGTAGAACTCCTGCTGCGCGAAGGCTTCGCGCTCGCGCCGCGCACGTTCGCCGCGATCCAGGAGCGAGCCGACGACGATCCCGACGAACGCGAGCGGCACCGACACGAGCGCCGGGTTGTCGAGGAACACCGGCGCGTGCGCGTGATGCAGCACGTCGACCCACACCGACTTCGACAGCACCGTGAGCGTGACTGCCGACACGAGGCCGAGGCCGCCGCCGAGCACCGCGCCGCGCGTCGTCATCCCGCGCCAGAAGATCGACATCGCGAGCACCGGGAAATTCGCGCTCGCGGCCACCGCCGCGACGAGGCCGACCATGAACGCGACGTTCACGTGCTCGAACAGGATCGACAACCCGATCGCGACCGCCGACAGCGCGATCGTCGCCGCGCGCGAGATGCGCATCTCGAGGCGTTCGTCGGGCTTGCCGCGCGCCCACATCTGCGCATACAGGTCGTGCGAGATCGTCGTCGCGCCGGCGAGCGTCAGGCCGGCGACCACCGCGAGGATCGTCGCGAACGTGACGGCCGCGATGAACCCGTAGAACCAGTTCCCGCCCACCGCCTGCGCAAGCTTCACCGCGACCATGTTCGAGCCGCCGAGCAGGTCGTGCGTGAGATTGAACGTGCCGTTCGCGCCGAGCTTGAAGAACTCCGGATGCTGCGCGAGCAGCACGATCGCCGAGAAGCCGATCACGAAGGTCAGCAAGTAGAAGTAGCCGATGAAGCCGGTCGCATAGAGCACCGACTTGCGCGCCTCCTTCGCGTTCGGCACCGTGAAGAAGCGCATCAGGATGTGCGGGAAGCCGGCCGTGCCGAACATCAGCGCGATGCCGAGCGACAGCGCGTTGGCCGGATCGCGGATCAGCTTGCCGGGGCCCATGATCGACAGCGCGCCCGGATGCACGGCCACCGCGCGGCGGAACATCTCGTCGACGCTGAAGCCGAATTCGCTCAGTGCAAGCACGACGAGCAGCGTCGCGCCGCACAGCAGCAGCACGGCCTTGATCACCTGCACCCAGGTGGTCGCGGTCATCCCGCCGAAGAACACGTAGACCACCATCAGCACGCCGACGATCAGCTCGGCCGTGCCGTACGACAGCCCGAACAGCAGCTGGATCAGCTTGCCCGCGCCGACCATCTGCACGACGAGGTACAGCACGACGATGGTCAGCGAATTCGCGGACGTCAGCAGCCGGATCGGCCGCTGCGCGAAGCGGTACGCGACGACGTCGACGAACGTGAACTTGCCGAGGTTGCGCAGTGGTTCCGCGATCAGGAACATCACGAACGGCCAGCCGACCAGAAAGCCGATCGAGTAGATGAGCCCGTCGAAGCCGAACATGAACACCATCCCGGACAGCCCGAGGAACGACGCGGCCGACATGTAGTCGCCCGCAATCGCGAGCCCGTTCTGCAACCCGGTGATGCCGCCGCCGGCCGTATAGAAGTCGCGTGTCGAGCGCGTGCGGCGCGCGGCCCAGCGCGTGAGCGCGAGCGTCGCGAACACGAACGCGAAGAACATCCCGATCGCGACCGGGTTCAATTCGACCTTGTCGGGCATCGGGCCGGCGACCGATACCGCGTGTGCGGCGGAGGAAACGAGCACTGCGGGAACGGCCAGCGCGCTGAGCGCGATCGAGGTACGTCGCATGTCGGCCTCCGTCACGAACGCTGCAGGATTGCGTCGACGCGGCGGTCGAACGCACGGTTCGCGCGCAGCACGTAGCACGCGGTCAGGGCGATCGCGACCAGGATGATCGTGACGCCCGCGGCAATCCCGACCGTCATCGTCGCGCCGCGGTACAGCGGCGCGGCGAGCACGTGCGGCGCGAGCGCGACGAGCAGGATGAAGCCGTAGTACGTGGCGATCATCAGCGCCGTCAGCGTGAAGCTGAAGCGGCGCCGCGCACGCACGAGTTGCTGGTAGTCACGGCGTGCCGTGACCGATTCGATGACGGAAAGCTCCATGGTGTCTCCTGTCGACCAGAGTTGGCGCTTCAGCGCTTACGCCAGTCCCCGCAGGGCAAAACGCCTCGTCGTTTCGCGAGAGCTGTCTTGTGGATGGCCGGCGCGCGATCCGATCCGCCCGCGCCGCGGCGGCGAAAAACGACTTACACGACGCGATCCGCTCGCAGCCGCGCGACCTCGTCGGCCGACATCCCGAGCCAGCCGCCGAGCACCGCATCCGTATCCGCGCCGAGCACCGGCGGCGCACCGCGCACCGGCAGCCGCGCGCCGTCGAACCGATACGGCGGCGCGAGCACGTCGACGCCGCCCGCGACCGGGTGCGGCTGCCGCGTGACGAGCCCCGCGCTCGTCGCGCGTTCCGACTTCAGCGCTTCGTGCAGCCCGAGCACTTCACCGCACGGAATGCCTGCATCGGCGAGCGCGGCAAGCAGCGTCGCGCGCGACCGCCGCGCGAGTTCGCGGCGAATCTCCGGCAGGAGGTCCGCGCGGTTTTCCGAGCGGCCGAGGTTGGTCTTGTAGCGCGCGTCGGCTGCGAGGTCGGGCCGCTCGATCGCGTCGCAGAAGCGCGCGAACTGCGTGTTGTTGCCGACCGTGATCACGAGCGGGCCGTCGGCCGCGTCGAACACGCCGTACGGCACGATCGACGGATGCGCGTTGCCGTAGCGCGGCGGGTCCTCGCCCATCAGCAGCGCGTCGAGCCCGTAGTACGCGGTGATCATCAGCCCGCAGTCGAACAGCGCCATCTCGATGCGCCGCCCGCGCCCCGTCGCATGGCGCTCGACCAGCGCGGCGAGGATCGCCTGCGCCGAATACATGCCGGTGAACAGGTCGACCGCCGCGACGCCGAACTTCAGCGGCGGCTGGCCGGCCTCGCCGTTCAGCGCCATCAGCCCGGCCTCGCCCTGCACGACGAGGTCGTAGCCGGGCCGCGCGGCCTCGGCGCCCGAACGGTCGTAGCCGGAGATCGCGCAGTGCACGAGGCGCGGATTCAGTTCGGCCAGCGCGTCGTAGCCGAGCCCGAGCTTTTCCGCGCCGCCGAACTTGAAGTTGTGAAGCACGACGTCGGCCTGCGCGGCCAGCTCGCGCGCGAGCCGCTGCCCTTCGCCGGTCTGCAGGTCGAGACAGATCGAGCGCTTGCTGCGGTTCACGCTGTTGAAGTAGGTCGTCTCGGTGTCGCCGACCCTCAAGCCCCAGTCGCGCGTGTCGTCGCCGCGCGCCGGATGCTCGACCTTGATCACTTCCGCGCCGAAATCGGCGAGCACCATCGCGCACCACGGGCCTGCGAGCACGCGCGAGAAATCGAGCACCTTCACGCCGGCCAGCGGCAGTGCGCGCGATTCGTTCGTCATCCTTGTCTCCTCCATTCGCGTAGTTCGCTTTTACTGTTTCGACAGCGCGATGTAGCGCGCGAGATGGTGATCCTCGTCGCCGAGCTGGTGATCGATCATTACGAGGCGCTTCGCGTAGTGCGACAGCGGCAGTTCCCACGTCATCCCGATCCCGCCGTGCAGCTGGATGCTCTCCTCCGCGACGAGCGTGCCGATCCGGCCGATGCTGTATTTCGCCGCCGCGAGCGCGCGTTCGCGCACCACGCGTGGCGCATCGAGCTGTGCGGCCGCGTTGATCACGGCCGAGCGCGCCTGTTCGACTTCGAGCAGCAGGTCGGCCATCCGGTGCTGCAGCGCCTGGAAGCTGCCGATCGGCAAGCCGAACTGCTTGCGCGTGCGCAGGTAGTCGAGCGTGTATTCCTTCGCGACGTCCATCGCGCCGAGCGCTTCCGCCGACAGCGCGAGCAGCCCGTAGCCGAGCACACGTTCGAGCAGCGCCGCACCCGCTTCACCGTCGTGCGCGCCGAGCGCGGCATCGGCCAGCAGCGCGACGCGCTCGAAGCGCACTTCGGCCGCGCGGCCGCCGTCGATCTTCCTGTAGTCACGCAGCGATACGCCCGGCGCGTCGGCCGGCACGACGAACAGGCCGATGCCGGCCGCGTCGTCGTCGCGACCCGACACGCGCGCGCTGACGACGAAGAACGCCGCCTGCGCGGCCTGGTCGACGACGCCCTTCGCGCCCGTCAGCACCCAGCCGTCGCCCGAGCGTTCGGCGCGCGTGCGCACGGTCGTCAGTTCGTAGTGCGAGCCCGGCTCGTCGTGCGCGAACGCGGCGCTCGCGCTGCCGTCGATCAGCGCGGCG
>NZ_JAAGPP010000211.1:0-11803 GCF_017104975.1 Burkholderia sp. Ac-20344 | reverse complement strand
CCCGCGGCGCGCCACCTGCGGGGCGCCGCGCGATTTCGTGCTCGGCGTCACGCTGATGAACGGCCGCGGCGAAATGCTGCGCTTCGGCGGCCAGGTCGTGAAGAACGTCGCCGGCTACGACGTGTCGCGGCTGATGGCCGGCGCACTCGGCACGCTCGGGCTGATGCTCGACCTGTCGATCAAGGTGCTGCCGATGCCCGTCGCCGAAGTCACGCTGAAGTTCGAGATGACCGCGACCGACGCGGTGCGCAAGCTCAACGAATGGGGCGGCCATCCGCTGCCCGTCAGCGCGAGCGGGTGGCGCAACGGCACGCTCGTGCTGCGCCTGTCGGGCGCCGAAGCGGCCGTGAAATCCGCGAAGACGCTGCTCGGCGGCGAAGTCGTCGACGCAGTCGAGGCAGAACGCTTCTGGGCCGGCCTGCGCGAGCATACCGATCCGTTCTTCAACGGCATCCCGCCCGGTTATGCGCTATGGCGCCTCGCGCTGCCGTCGATCACCGAACCGATGCACCTGCCCGGCACCCAGCTGATGGAATGGGGCGGCGCGCAGCGCTGGTGGATCACCGACGCCGATGCGCAGACCGTCCGCATGAGCGCGAAACAGGCCGGCGGCCACGCGACGCTGTTCCGCGCGGGCGACGCATACGATCGCAGCGCGGGCGTGTTCACGCCGCTTCCCGCCCCGATGATGAAAATCCACCGCGGGCTGAAGGCCGCGTTCGATCCCGCGCGCATCTTCAACCGCGGCCGGCTCTACCCGGATCTCTGAGCGATGCAAACGAACCTCGCCGATTTCATCCGCAATACGCCCGACGGCGACGAGGCCGACGCGATATTGCGCAAGTGCGTGCATTGCGGGTTCTGTACCGCAACCTGCCCGACCTACCAGTTGCTCGGCGACGAACTCGACGGCCCGCGCGGCCGTATCTACCTGATCAAGCAGATGGTCGAAGGCGCGCCCGTCACGCGCAGCACGCAGCAGCACCTCGACCGCTGCCTCACGTGCCGCAGCTGCGAGACGACCTGCCCGTCCGGCGTCCAGTACGGCCGGCTCGTCGAGATCGGCCGCAAGCACGTCGAGGCGCAGGTGCAGCGCCCCGTGCAACAGCGCCTCGTGCGCCGCCTGCTCGCGAGCTTCGTGCCGAACGCCGCACTGTTCTCGCCGGTGATGCGGCTCGGCCAGCACGTGCGTCCGTTGCTACCGAAGCGGCTGCGCGACAAGGTGCCGCCGCGCACGCGGCTGCTCGAATGGCCGCACCTCACGCATACGCGCAAGATGCTGATGCTCGGCGGCTGCGTGCAGCCGTCGATGCTGCCGAACATCAACATCGCGACCGCGCGCGTGCTCGACGCGCTCGGCATCGAGACCGTCGTCGCGCCCGATGCAGGCTGCTGCGGCGCGATCCGCCTGCACCTGAACTATCACGACGAAGCGCTCGACGACGCGCGCCGCAACATCGACGCGTGGTGGCCCCATGTCGAACAGGGCGTCGAGGCGATCGTGATGAATGCGTCGGGCTGCGGCGCGACGGTGCTCGAATACGCACACCTGCTGCGCGACGATCCGGCCTACGCGGAGAAGGCGCAGCGCATCGTGTCGCTCACGCGCGACATCTCCGACGTGCTGCTCGCATTCGAGGCCGAGCTCGCGACACTCGCGCGGCGCCGCGCGATCCATACGGTCGCGTATCACCCGCCGTGCACGCTGCAGCACGGCCAGCAGTCGCGCGGCAAGGTCGAACGCCTGCTCGAGACGCTCGGCATCGACGTGCGGCTGCCGGCCGACAGCCATCTGTGCTGCGGCTCGGCCGGCACCTACTCGCTGACGCAGCCGTCGCTGTCGTACCGGTTGCGCAAGCAGAAGCTGCTGAAGCTGCAGGCGCTCGAACCGCAGATGATCGTCTCCGGCAACATCGGCTGCATCGCGCACCTGCAGAGCGGCACGCAGATTCCGGTCGCCCACTGGATCCAGCTCGTCGAGCATCTGCTGTACGGCTAGAGCCCGTTCGTGCGAATGACGGACGGGCGCTGGGCCTCGCGCGCAGCGTCCGTATAATGGGCGGATCGATGCGTCGCGTGCCGCGGCGCATCCGCACCATGCCTGCTTCCGTGCCTGCTCTTGTGCCCGTCATGTCCGATCTCGCCACCCGCCTCGAATCCGTCCATCGCCGCATCGCCGACGCCGCCCGCGCGGCCGGCCGCGATCCCGCCACCGTGTCGTTGCTCGCCGTGTCCAAGACGTTTCCCGCCGACGACGTGCGCGCCGCGCATGCGGCCGGGCAGCGCGCCTTCGGCGAGAACTACGTGCAGGAATCGATCGACAAGATCGACGCGCTCGCCGATCTGCGTGCGAACCTCGAATGGCATTTCATCGGGCCGCTGCAATCGAACAAGACGCGCCCGGTTGCCGAACGCTTCGACTGGGTCCATTCGGTCGACCGGCTGAAGATCGCGCAGCGCCTGTCGGAACAACGCCCCGCGCACCTGCCGCCGCTCAACGTGTGCGTGCAGGTCAACATCAGCGGCGAGGCGTCGAAGAGCGGCGTCGCGCCGGCCGACGTGGCCGAGGTCGCGCGCGCGGTCGCCGCGCTGCCGTCGCTGCGGCTGCGCGGCCTGATGGCGATTCCCGAACCGGCCGGCGACACCGAAGCGCAACGCGCACCGCATCGTGCGCTGCGCGTGCTGTTCGACGCGTTGCGCGCCGACGGCCTGCCGCTCGACACGCTGTCGATGGGCATGTCCGCCGATCTCGACGCGGCCGTGCTCGAAGGCGCGACGATCGTGCGCGTCGGCACTGCGATCTTCGGCGCGCGCGATTACTCGCACTGAACGCCGCGCCCCTTTACGCCCTACCGTTCACTCACTCGCTCATACGGACATCATGAAAATCGCATTCATCGGCGGCGGCAACATGGCCGCGGCCCTGATCGGCGGCCTGATCAAGCGCGGCGTTGCCGCTGACGGCCTGTACGCCATCGACGTCAACGAAGCAGTGCGCGCGCGCGCCGCGCAGCAGTTCGGCGTGCGCACCGGCGCGGCCATCGACGCGACGCTCGCCGACTACGACGCGGTCGTGCTCGCGGTGAAGCCGCAGGTGCTGAAGGACGTCGCGCAGGCACTCGCGCCGCACCTGAAGTCGCAACTCGTGATCAGCATCGCGGCCGGCATCCGCGGCACCGATCTCGCGCGCTGGCTCGGCGGCTACGACCGCATCGTGCGCACGATGCCGAACACGCCCGCGCTCGTCGGCATGGGCGTCACGGGCCTCGCCGCGCTGCCGGGCGTCGATGCGGCGGGCCGCGAACTCGCATCGAACGTGCTCGGCGCGGTCGGCGAAATCGTATGGTTCGACGACGAGTCGAAGCTCGACGCGGTCACCGCGATCTCGGGCAGCGGCCCCGCGTACGTGTTCTATTTCATCGAAGCGCTGCAGGAAGCCGCGCGCCAGCTCGGCATGAACGACGAACAGGGCCGCGCGCTCGCGGTCGCGACGTTCACCGGCGCCGCGCAACTCGCCGCGCAATCGGGCGAGCCTGCAAGCGTGCTGCGCGAGCGCGTGACGTCGAAGGGCGGCACGACGGCCGCCGCGCTCGCATCGTTCGATGCGCAAGGCGTGAAGGATGCGATCGTGCGCGGTGCGCTTGCGGCCGAAGCACGCGCGAAGGAAATGGGCGACGAACTCGGCCGCGCGTAAGCGCGCCGGCGGTGCCGGCCCGGCGCTCGCTGCACTGCACGCGCCGGGCGCCCCGCCCCGTTACGCTGATTTGCACGAACAACAAAAAAGCGGCCCAGGCCGCTTTTTTGTTGGTGCCGCGTTCCGCACGGCATACCGCCTGCGGTGGACAGATCGCGAAGCTCAGCGCCCTGCCAGCAGGTAGTGCACGGCGATGCCCGCGAACAGCACGCCGCCGAGCCAGTTGTTGTGCCGGAACGCCGCGAAGCACGGCATCCGTTCGCGGCCCTTGATCAGCGTGTAGTGATACAGCGCGCAGCCGGCCGCCGCCGCCCAGCCGGCCCAGTACGCGAGGCCGAAGCCGAGCGTCACGCCGATCCACACGTAGATGCCGAGCGTCGCCGCGTAGCACAGCATGACGGCCGCGACGTCGAAGCGGCCGAACGTCAGCGCGGACGTGCGGATCCCGATCTTGATGTCGTCGTCGCGATCGACCATCGCGTATTCGGTGTCGTACGCGACCGACCAGAAAATGTTCGCGACCAGCATCACCCACGCGATCGTCGGCACCGTGTCCTGCACGGCCGCGAACGCCATCGGAATGCCGAAGCCGAACGCGATGCCGAGATACGCCTGCGGAATCGCGAAAAAGCGCTTCATGAACGGATACGAGCCCGCGACGAACAGCGCGACGACGGACAGCTCCTTCGTCAGCGTGTTGAGCGGCAGGATCAGCAGGAACGAGATGAATGCGAGCCCGACCGCGATCGCGACGGCTTCCCACGCGCGGATCTTGCCCGACGTCAACGGCCGGTCGGCCGTGCGCTTCACATGGCGATCGAAATCGCGGTCCGCATAGTCGTTCATCGCACAGCCGGCCGAGCGCATCAGCAGCGTGCCGAGCGAGAAGATCACGAGCAGCGGCCAGCGCGGATGGCCGTCGGACGCGATCCACAGCGCGTTGAGCGTCGGCCACAGCAGCAGCAGGCTGCCGATCGGCTTGTCCATCCGGACGAGCCGCAGATACAGGGGAAAGCGGGCAAGCATGGCGAAGCACCGGGAAGATAACCCCGGCATTTTAGAGCCGAGCGGTGCTTCGCGTCATGTCGGCGCGGCCCGCAGCCGGTAGCTGCCGGGCGCCAGCGCGCTGCCAGTGCCCGCTGCACATGGCCTGGCCGCGACGTGCATCAATCAGGGGACAGAGCTGGCGCACCGGCCTGGGCTCAGCCCGATGCGTGCGGATCAATCAGGGCCGGAACCGGTGTGCCCGGGCTTCGGCCGGCCTGCCGCACGTTGCACGCCTACGCGAGCAGCGACCGCAGCATCCACGCGGTCTTTTCATGAATTTGCAGGCGCTGCGTCAGCAGGTCGGCGGTCGGCTCGTCGCTGGCCGCATCGGCAAGCGGAAAGATCGCGCGCGCGGTACGCACGACGGCCTCGTGCCCTTCGACGAGCTGGCGGATCATGTCCTGCGCCGCCGGCACGCCGTTCGCTTCCGGCACCGACGACAGTTTCGCGAAATCGCCGAAGGTACCCGGCGCGACGACGCCGAGCGTACGAATGCGTTCGGCGACCGAATCGACCGCGAGCCACAGTTCGTTGTACTGCGCCTCGAACATCAGGTGCAGCGTGTTGAACATCGGGCCCGTGACGTTCCAGTGGAAATTGTGGGTCTTCAGGTACAGCGTGAACGTATCGGCGAGCAGGCGCGACAAGCCTTCCGCGATCTTCTTGCGGTCCTTGTCGCTGATGCCGATGTTGATCTCGGCGGCGTGAGTCTTCCTGGCCATGTTCCGGACTCCTTATTCAATGAACCAGAGCAATGAAAGCGAATCGGGTGACCTGCCTGTCGACACCGCACCACCCGCACGCACGGCTCGCCACGACGCGTGGCGCGCGAAACGCCGCGCTCAGGCGGCCGTAATCGCGTGCAGGGCCGCCGACACCAGTTCGGCCGCACCGCCGATGACGATCGCGGATCCGACGACGTATCGCGTGATCTCGGCCGGCGTCGCCAGTGCGGCGCGCATGTTCTGCATCATTTGCGTCATGATCGTCACTCCTTCGAGGAAATTCGGGGTCTGAAAAAAACGGCCGGTCGGGCGACCGGCCGTTTCCTGTTACTGCCTCACTGCACTACTGCACTACTGCACTACTGCACTACTGCACTACTGCACTACTGCACGGCAACGCTTAAGCGAGGTCGAAGCGGTCGAGGTTCATCACCTTGTTCCAGGCCGCGACGAAATCGCGCGCGAACTTCTCCTTCGCATCCGCGCTGCCGTACACCTCGGCCAGCGCACGCAACTGCGCATGCGAGCCGAAGATCAGGTCGACGCGCGAGCCGGTCCACTTGACCTGGCCCGTCGCCCGATCGCGCCCTTCGAACACGTCGTTCGCGGCCGACACCGGCTTCCATTCCGTGCCCATGTCGAGCAGGTTCACGAAGAAGTCGTTCGTCAGCGCTTCCGGACGGTCGGTGAACACGCCCTGCTTCGCATCGCCGGCGTTCGCACCCAGCACGCGCAGGCCACCGACGAGCACCGTCATTTCGGGCGCGCTCAGCGTCAGCAGTTGCGCCTTGTCGACCAGCAGCGCCTCGGCCGGCGTCTTGTACGCGTGCTTCAGGAAGTTGCGGAAGCCGTCCGCGACCGGCTCGAGCACGGCCATCGCTTCGATATCGGTCTCTTCCTGCGACGCATCCGCACGGCCCGGTGCGAACGGCACCGTCACCGCGACGCCTGCGTTCTTCGCGGCCTGCTCGACACCGGCCGCACCGGCCAGCACGATCAGGTCGGCGAGCGACACCTTCTTGCCGCCCGTCTGCGCGTCGTTGAACGCCTTCTGCACGCCTTCGAGCGTCGCGAGCACCTTCGCGAGTTCGGCCGGGCGGTTCACTTCCCAGTCCTTCTGCGGCGCCAGGCGGATACGCGCGCCGTTCGCGCCGCCGCGCTTGTCCGAACCGCGGAACGTCGCAGCCGACGCCCATGCAGTCGACACGAGCTGCGACACCGACAGGCCCGATGCGAGCACCTTCGCCTTCAGCGCCGCGACGTCGGCGTCGTCGATCAGCTTGTGGTCGACGGCCGGGATCGGGTCCTGCCACAGCAGGTGCTCAGCCGGCACTTCCGGGCCGAGGTAGCGCGCACGCGGACCCATGTCGCGGTGCGTGAGCTTGAACCATGCACGGGCGAACGCGTCGGCGAACTCGGCCGGGTTCTCGTAGAAGCGGCGCGAGATCTTTTCGTAGGCCGGATCGAAACGCAGCGACAGGTCGGTCGTCAGCATCGTCGGGCGATGCTTCTTCGACGCGTCGTACGCATCCGGAATCACTTCGCCTGCATCCTTCGCGACCCACTGGTGCGCGCCGGCCGGGCTCTTCGTGAGCTCCCACTCGTAGCTGAACAGGTGCTTGAAGAAGTCGTTGCTCCACTGCGTCGGCGTGGACGTCCACGTGACTTCGAGGCCGCTCGTGATCGCATCCTTGCCCTTGCCGGTGCCGAACGTGCTCTTCCAGCCGAGACCCTGCTCTTCGAGGCCCGCGGCTTCCGGCTCGGCGCCGACGTTCGAGGCCGGACCGGCGCCGTGCGTCTTGCCGAACGTGTGACCGCCCGCGATCAGCGCGACCGTCTCTTCGTCGTTCATCGCCATGCGTGCGAACGTCTCGCGGATGTCATGCGCGGCGGCGACCGGGTCGGGATTGCCGTCCGGGCCTTCCGGGTTCACGTAGATGAGGCCCATCTGCACCGCGGCGAGCGGGCTTTCGAGTTCGCGCTTGCCCGAGTAGCGGCTGCTCGGGCCGCCGCTCAGTTCCAGCCAGATCTTTTCCGAACCCCAGTACACGTCGTCCGGTTCCCACGTATCGACGCGGCCGCCGGCAAAGCCGAAGGTCTTGAAGCCCATCGATTCGAGCGCGACGTTGCCGGTCAGGATCAGCAGGTCGGCCCACGAGATGTTGCGGCCGTACTTCTGCTTGATCGGCCACACCAGCCGGCGCGCCTTGTCGAGGCTGACGTTGTCCGGCCAGCTGTTGAGCGGCGCAAAGCGCTGCTGCCCGCCGCCCGCGCCGCCGCGGCCGTCGGCCGTGCGGTACGTGCCGGCGCTGTGCCAGGCCATGCGGATGAACAGGCCGCCATAGTGGCCGAAGTCGGCCGGCCACCAGTCCTGCGACGTCGTCATCAGCGCGTGCAGGTCCTTCTTCACCGCCGCGAGGTCCAGCTTCTTGAATGCTTCGGCGTAGTCGAAATCCTTGTCCATCGGATCGGACAGTGCCGAATGCCGGTGCAGGATGTTCAGGTTAAGCTGATTCGGCCACCAATCCTTGTTCGTCGTGCCGCCACCAGCGGTGTGGTTGAACGGGCACTTCGTTTCGTTCGACATGCGATTTCTCCTTGGCTTGCTCGTATGACTCCATCGGTTCGCTCCGGCGGCATGCCAGGCGCAGTTGATGGAGTGTCATTGCGGGGATGGGAAACGGAACAGGTTGATCCTCCTGTCGTACTACGGGATGTCGTGTGTGGCCTGTGACGCGCGTTCCCGCTGCGATGCGCCGCGAGGGGGACGCTCGGGGAACCGGCTGCCGGCCGGCGTCGTGCCGGCGCTGCGGGCGATATTCCAGCTTTCGGACATGCGATGCGCCCTCATGGCTTGGCGGCGGTTGAATCGGGGGAACACTGAACCGGCGCGCGGCGGCGTTCAACCACCATACACGCGGTCCGCCAGGTACGCGAACGCAATCGGACGCAGGCCGCGAACCGCCGCCCTGGCGCGATGTACGACCGCGTCGCGCGACGGGATGTTCCGCTGCGCGTGCTGCAATACCGACCGCATCATGACATCCTCCTTTGGCGCTTGCATTCAACGTGCGATTCGGTCGTCGACACGACGCCGATCCATGTAGAGGATTCTATCTACATCTATCAATTATTTGAATTTGATTAATTTCATCTATGCGATAGAGAAAAATAAACGGGGTCGCAAGACCCCGTTCATCGTACTGCCACACGCGCATGCCGCAGCGTGCTCAGTTCATCGTCGCCGGCATGTCGAGCTTCGCGACGCCCGGCAGCTCGCACGCGGCAATCGCATCGCTGATTGCGTCGATCGCGGGCATCCGCGTGAAGCTCTTGCGCCACACGAGCACCACGCGGCGGTCGGGCACCGGCTCGTTGAACGGCACGTACGACAGCAGTTCGGCATCGGGGCCGTTCGCGCGCGGGCCGATCTCGGCGACCGACATCCGCGGCAGCACGGTGATGCCGACGCCGCTTGCGACCATGTGGCGGATCGTCTCGAGCGACGAGCCCTCGAAGGTCTTCTGGATGCCGTCGGCCGTCTGCGAGAAGCGCATCAGCTCCGGGCACACGCCGAGCACGTGATCGCGGAAGCAGTGGCCGTTGCCGAGCAGCAGCATGGTTTCCTGCTTCAGGTCTTCGGCGTCGATCTCGTTGCGCTTCTCCCACGGATGGCCGGCAGGCAGCGCGACGACGAACGGTTCGTCGTACAGCGGGCGCACCATGAGGCCGGTTTCGGGGAACGGCAGCGCCATGATCGCGGCGTCGATCTCGCCCTGCTTCAGCAGTTCGAGCAGCTTCAGCGTGTAGTTTTCCTGCAGCATCAGCGGCATCTGCGGGACACGCTGGATCATCTGCTTGACGAGCGTCGGCAGCAGGTACGGCCCGATCGTGTAGATCACGCCAAGGCGGAACGGGCCGACCAGCGGATCCTTGCCCTGCTTCGCGATCTCCTTGATCGCGAAGGTCTGCTCGAGCACGCGCTGCGCCTGCGTGACGATCTGGTCGCCGATCGGTGTCACGCTCACTTCGCTCGCGCCGCGCTCGAAAATCTGCACGTTGAGCTCGTCTTCAAGCTTCTTGATCGCCACCGACAGCGTCGGCTGGCTCACGAAGCATGCTTCAGCCGCGCGGCCGAAATGCCGTTCGCGCGCGACCGCGACGATGTATTTCAATTCAGTCAGCGTCATTGTGGGTCAATCAGAGATATACAAGCGATAGGTTTAATTTATACACCCTGTGGCACCGGTTCGCCAAGTTTCTCTGCACTGGAATACGTCAAACGGCGGTTTTAAATCCGGCCCCAACCCGCGGATCAGGCCTTCAGATACTGCTCCCGCGCGCCAAGCCAGCGCGCGAGATGCTGCGTGACGATCTCGGGGTACGCGGCAATCAGCCGCGTCGCGGCGTCGCGGGCCGGATCGATCAGCCAGCCGTCGGTCTCGAGGTTCGCAAAGCGCAGCATCGCCGCGCCCGACTGGCGTGCGCCGAGGAATTCGCCGGGGCCGCGGA
This sequence comes from Burkholderia sp. Ac-20344, assembly GCF_017104975.1. NCBI lineage: Bacteria > Pseudomonadati > Pseudomonadota > Betaproteobacteria > Burkholderiales > Burkholderiaceae > Burkholderia > Burkholderia sp. Ac-20344. The sequence continues at coordinate 1,825 of NZ_JAAGPP010000211.1, read as the reverse complement.
TCTCGAGGTCGCGCCGTGCGATCTCGAAGCCGTCGGTCGTCTCGCGCATTGTCTTCAGCCGCTCGCGGCCGGTCAGCGACAGCGGCCCCGTGTACAGCAGCACGCACACCGACGCCGCGGTACCGCGCCCGACCCGGCCGCGCAACTGGTGCAGCTGCGCGAGGCCGAAGCGCTCCGCGTGCTCGATCACCATCAGCGACGCGTTCGGCACGTCGACGCCGACCTCGATCACGGTCGTCGCGACGAGCAGTTGCACCTCGTTGCGCGTGAAGGCTTCCATCACGGCCGCCTTGTCGGCCGGCGACAGCCTGCCGTGCACGAGCCCGACCTTCAGCTCCGGGAGCGCGGCGACCAGCGTCTCGTAAGTCTCGACGGCCGTCTGCAACTGCAGCGTCTCGCTCTCCTCGATCAGCGGGCACACCCAGTACACCTGGCGCCCGGTCAGCGCGGCCTCGCGCACGCGGGCAATCACCTCCTCGCGCCGCGCATCGCCGACGAGGCGCGTCAGCACGGGCGTGCGGCCCGGCGGCAGCTCGTCGATCGTCGAGACCTCGAGATCCGCGTAGTACGTCATCGCGAGCGTGCGCGGAATCGGCGTGGCCGACATCATCAGCTGGTGCGGCTGGAAGTCGCGCGCGCCGTTGGCCGCATTCGCGGCCTTCGCGCGCAGCGCGAGCCGCTGCTCGACGCCGAAGCGGTGCTGCTCGTCGACGATCACGAGGCCGAGCCGCGCGAATTCGACCGTGTCCTGGATGATCGCGTGCGTGCCGATCACGAGCTGCGCGGTGCCGAGCGCGGCCGCCTCGATCGCCGCGCGCTTCTCCTTGGCCTTCAGACTGCCCGCGAGCCACGCGACCGTGACGCCGAGCGGCTCGAGCCACGCGCGCAGCTTGCGCGCGTGCTGTTCCGCGAGGATTTCGGTCGGCGCCATCAGCGCGGCCTGGTAACCGGCGTCGATCGCCTGCGTGGCGGCCAGCGCCGCGACGACCGTCTTGCCGCTGCCGACGTCGCCCTGCAGCAGGCGCTGCATCGGGTGCGCGAGCGTGAGGTCGTGCGCGATCTCGTCGACGACGCGCGCCTGCGCGCCCGTCAGCGTGAACGGCAACGCGGCATAGAGCCGGGTCGTCAGCGCATCGGCATCGGTCGCGGTGCGGCGCGGTATCGCGGGCGCGGCGCGCGTGCGGCGCTCCTCGTGCGCGCGCTTGAGCGACAGCTGCTGCGCGAGCAGTTCCTCGAACTTGATGCGCGTCCACGCCGGATGCGAGCCGTCCATCAGCGCGGCTTCGTCGGAATCGACGCGCGGGTGGTGCAGGATGCGCACCGCCTGCTCGAGCGACGGTACGTCGAGCGGCTTCAGGTAGTCGCGCTGGATCTCGGGCGGCAGCAGCTCGGGCAGCGGCGTGCGCTCGACCGCGTTCTCGATCGCCTTGCGCAGATAGGCCTGCGACACGCCGGCCGTGCTCGGATAGACGGGCGTGAGCACCTGCGGCAGCGGCGCATCGGCTTCGACGACCCGCACCGCCGGATGCACCATCTCCATCCCGAAGAAGCCGCCGCGCACGTCGCCGCGCACGCGCAGCCGCTGGCCGACGGCCATCTGCTTGACCTGCGAGCCGTAGAAATTCAGGAACCGCAGCACGAGAGGCTCGCCGTCGTCGTCCTGGATCTTCACGACCAACTGGCGGCGCGGCCGGTAGGCAACCTCGTTGTCGAACACGACGCCTTCGGCTTGCGCGATGCCGCCCGGCAGCAGCTCGCCGATCGGCGTGAGCGTGGTTTCGTCCTCGTAGCGCATCGGCAGGTGCAGCACGAGATCGATCGAGCA
>NZ_JAAGPP010000210.1:0-237 GCF_017104975.1 Burkholderia sp. Ac-20344 | reverse complement strand
AAAAAAAAAAAAAAAAAAATACATATAGCGTGAAGAATTGTTCAGTAGTCTACACAAGCTGGATAACTAGACAATACCAATGTATAGCGAGGTTGGTGAGACAGAGAGTGATTCTTTCGTGTAATCTGCACGTGTGACGCTCTGATCGAAGTTGTGATTGTAGGTCTATCATCATCTAACAGTTATTCTCATCACACTAACTTATCGACTCGCTAGTGTCTGTCTGCACTCTAAGTC
>NZ_JAAGPP010000209.1:0-11832 GCF_017104975.1 Burkholderia sp. Ac-20344 | reverse complement strand
ACGAAGCCGCGCCAGTCGGGCGCATGCAGGCGGCGGGCGGCCGTGGTGGCCGGCGGGGTGGCGTCAGGCGCGGCAGCAGGATATGTCAAGGTCGGGACTCCTTCGGTGGCGCGGGCAGGGGTGGCGGATCAGCCGCGGAACGCGGACGGCACGCCGCGGCGCAGGCGTGCTTCGAGCGCGTCGAGCAGCCGGTTGATCAGCAGGCCGACCGCCCCGACGACGATCACGGCCGCCATCACGAGATCGAGCTGAAACAGTTGCCGCCCGTACACGATCAGGTAGCCGAGCCCTTCGGACGAGGCGACGAGCTCGACGACGACGAGCGCGAGCCACGACTTCGTGAACGCGAGCCGCACGCCGGTGGCGAGTGTCGGGATCGCGGCGGGCAGCACGACGTGCACGATGCGTTGCCGGCGCGTGTAGCCGAACACGCGCGCGACTTCGTCGAGCGCGGGCGGGGTCTGGCGAAACCCTTGCAGCGTGCTCAGCGTGACGGGGACGAGCGCCGCATGCGCGATCAGCAGGTACTTGAGCGGTTCGCCGACGCCGACGAGCAGCAGCAGGAACGGCAGCCAGCCGAGCACTGGAATCTGCACGAGCGCGTTGAAGCTCGGCAGCACGTAGGCTTCGAGCGTGCGCGACAGGCCGATCGCGACGCCGGTCGCGAAACCGAGCAGCGTGCCGGCGGCGAACCCGACCAGCACGCGCTGCAGGCTGATCAGCGTGTGGCGCACGAGATCGCCGCTCGTCGCGAGATCCGCAAGCGCGTCGAACACGCGTTCGGGCGGCGGCAGGATCTGCGGCGCGATCCAGCCGCGCGCGCTGCCGACGCTCCACAGCGCGAACAGCAGCGCAGGCAGCAGCCACGGCGCGAGCCGCCACGACCACCGTTTCACGCCCGCCGCCCGGTGCGGCGGCGCGGCGAGCGCGTGGCGCTCGGACGACGGGAGGGAAAACGCGGTGTCGCTCATCGGGCCGGGTCCGGGTCAGGAAAGGGGCTTGCCGGCCGCGTCGTAGCGTTGCCAGTAGCTTTCGAGCTTCAGCGTGCGCAGCGCGTTGTCGAGATACTTCGGCTCGAACCAGCCGTCGACGTCGACCGGCTGGCGGATCAGCTTCAGCGCCAGCGCATCCTGCGCGACGGACTTGTAGCGCGCGACGAGGAACGGATCGATCAGCGGCGACAGGCGGTCCTTCAGGCGCTGGTTCGCATAGTCGGCCTGCCACGACGAAACCGGCACGCCGCTCTTCGCCCACAGCTTGAACAGCGCGTCGCGGTTCGCTTCGTCGGACGACCATTGCGCGCCCTTCACGAGCGCGTTGACGACGCGCTGCACGATGTCCGGATGCGCGCGCTCGAAATCGTCGAGCACGAGCAGGTGGGTCTGGCGCGTGAGCTGCGGGCCGTCGTTCTGCGATTCGTAGATGATCTTCGCGAGCCCCGCGTCGCGCAGCTTGTACAACAGGTAGTCGCCCACCGACGCGTCGATGCCTTTCGACGCGAGTGCGGCGAGCGAACTCGCGGCGTCGAGATTGATCACGCGCAGGTCGCGTTCGCCGAGGCCGTTCTTCGCGAGCGCGTTGTCGGCGACGAGCTGCAGGTTCGTGCCGCGAAAGATCGACACGCGGCGGTCCTTCAGGTCCTTGATCGAGCGGATGGTGGAGTCGGGCGGCACCGCGATCTTGACGCCCGAGCGCACGCTCGCGGCGAGCAGCAGGCGCGTCTTGATCCCGTTCGCCCGCGCGAGCACGGCGGGCAGGTCGCCCTGGTACGCGAAGTCGAGCGCGTTGTTGGCGATCGCCTCGTTGACGGCCGGCCCCGCGCCCTTGAAGAACAGCCACTGCACCTTGATGCCGTCGGCCGCGAACTCCTTTTCGACCAGCTGCTGCAATTGCGCGGTGGCGGCGCTCGATCCGCCGAACGTCGGCGGATCGCCGGCGCCTTGCTGGGCGACGCCGATGCGAATGGTGGCGGGTTTGTCGGCGTGCGCGGCGGCGGCCGGCAACGCAAAGAGGGAAGCGATCAGCAGCGATCGAAGCAGACGCAGTGGAAGCATGAATCGATGGGTCCGGAACGTTGGGGAGCGAGGCCGGGCCTCAGCCCGTCGGCGCATTCTCGATGACGTGCCGGGGGCGGACAAGAAACGATTTGAACTATGCTTATCGCCGCTTTGCGGGTTGCTGCGCCGGGCGTTCCGTTCCATACGAACGAGCGTCGCATTCACATGCATAGGACATTTATTCAGGATTCCAATCGTGTCGATTGAATCCGGATGCCGGATCAGGCAATCGCCGATTGAAAAATCGCGATGACGACGCGCATGGATGCGCGTGGGGACCGTTTGCAGGATCAGGTCTGAAAGACGGGGCCCGGTAGCCGGGGAAATGTGACGCGAGCCCGTCACGTTTGCCGGGAACGCCTGTCGGGCGTGGCGAGGCGCCGCATGTGGATCGGTCCGGCATGCGGGTAAATCGAATGGAAACGGTTCGGTTACCGGTCGGTAAATCATGCGCCGCAACAGTCGCCTTGCCTGTTCCGATACGCGAACCATTCGACCGGTCGTGAGAAAAAATGACCGCAAATGAGTGGTATGTCTTTCATCGTTGCGCGGTGTAATCCATAAATGCACTCCGACGCCAAATAATTTGAATTCGCCTGAAAAATTGTCTATACCCTAGACGAATCAGCGCGGTTGCATCGTGTGGGGGCAGTCCGTACCAGGGATGCAGGCACGCAATGGCCGAAGTCGTCGTTGCACACCGCGTGTTGCAGTCATCGAGAGGATTCCGGGGGATGCGAACGACCTTGTGCCAGGGGCGCGCGCATGCATTGCGACGGGCGAAGGTCCCGTGCAACCGCCGGAGCAACGGAGCGTCTTTACGTCAACGGTCGGTCACCGGCCCCGTTACACGGAGGTTGCCATGCTGCAATACGTCAAGTCCCTGCTGCGTGACGAACGCGGCGTCAGCTCGCTCGAATACGCCGTGCTGGCCGGTATCGTCGTCGTCGCGCTGGCGGCGGTGGGCGTGATCCTCAGCAGCACCAGCGGCGGCTTGCCGAGCGTGTTCACGGCGCTGATCAACAAGGTGACGGGCCTGATCTGATCCCCTGAACCCGCGCGCCACCGACGCACACCGGGATCCGCAGCGGTAGAACGTATCCGGCCGGGGCGTGTCGACGGACGGCTCTCTCATGCTCACGCTCGTGCAGTCGGTGGCCACGGTCTTGCTGGCTTCGCTTGCCGCGCAGGATCTGCGCGACCGGCGCCTGTCCAATCGCGTGGTGCTGGCGTTCGCGGCGCTGTATTTCGTCGCGGCCGCGTTCGCGCGCGACGGGTTCGCGCCACTGGCCGGCCATGTCGCGACCGGCGCGGCGATGCTGCTGCTGTTCGGCGGCATGCGCCACGCGGGCTGGATCGGGGGAGGCGACGTCAAGCTGGCGGCGGCGGTATTCCTGTGGGCCGGCCCGGCACTGGCGTTTCCGGTGCTGACGGGTGTCGGCGCGGGCGGTGTCCTGTGCGGCCTCGCGTTGCTGGCGTCGCGGCCGCGGCGCGGCTCGCCGGTCGGCGCCGTCGCCGCTCGCGGCGTGCCGTACGGCGTTGCGCTCGCGCTCGGCGGCACGCTGGCCGTCTGGGCGTCGTTTCCACACACGGTTTCGCTTACCTAGCCGGGGGGACGCACGCCGCCATGCCCAAACCGCTGAGAATGGCCGTGCTCGTCGTTGCCGCCGGCATCGGTGCGTTCATCCTGCGCGAACTATATGTCGCCGCGTCGACGCCGCCGGTGCCCGTCGAAACGGATCAGGCGCGCGTGCGGGTCGCCGCCGCCGACCTGCCGGAAGGGCTGCTGCTGCGCGACAACGATCTTGCGTGGAAACGCATGCCGCGCGCGCAGGTGCCGGCTGGCGCGTTCGTCGAATCGCAGCCGGGTGCTGACCTGAAAGGCGCGCTGCTGCGCAACCACGTCGGCGCGGGCGCACCGATTCGCGTCGAGAACGTGATTCCGGCCGGCGCGCCGGATTTTCTTGCGGCTGCGCTGCAGCCCGGCATGCGCGCGATCTCGGTGCCGGTCGACGACGTGTCGGGCAACGCGGGGCTGATCCAGCCGGGCGACTTCGTCGACGTGCTGCTGACGCAGCAGATCGGCGGCTCGGCAACGTCGCCCGGCACGTTCGAAGCCGAGACGGTGGTGCGGCGCGCACGCGTGCTCGCGGTCGGTTCCGAATTCCAGCGCGCGAAAGCGCCCGCGAGCGCACCGGACGCGACGGCCCGTGCGCGCACGGTCACGCTCGAGGTCGCACCGCGCACCGCGCAGGTCGTGCTGGTGGCGACCCGCCTCGGCTCGCTGTCGCTCGCGCTGCGCAGTTTCGCGACGAGCGACCGTCGGCAGCCGGCCGGCAGTGACGAGCAGGAACCCGATACGCAGCCCGTGTGGGCGGGCGACGTGTCGCGCGCGGCCCGCGAGGCCGCACGCGAGCCGTCTGCCGGGCCGGATAGGGGCGCGCGGCCGGCGTGGCGGAGCAACGCGGTCGTGATCTATCGCGGTTCGTCGGTCGACGACGGATCGCGCGGCGGCGGCATCGGCACGCCGAGACTGCCGCCGTTGCCGTCCGGGTTGCCGGCCTGGCCGGCGATGCCCACGACGCCCGCCGCGACGGGGGGCGCCAATGTCGCGGCGGAGGCGACTGCGCCGCCGCCGGGAGCGGTGGCGCAGTGACGGATTGACGATTCGGGCCGCCCGCCCGGCGGCCGGCATTTGACGGGAACACGCATGGTGCGCATGGTTCGTTGGATCGCTTTCCTGGGCCTGGCCTGCGGCGTCGCGTCCGGGAGCGCGTTCGCGCAGGCCGCGCGGGCGCCGGACGCGGGCGCGGCGCTGACGATCGCGACCGGCAAGGGGGAACTGCTGTCGCTGCCCGAGCCCGCGGCCGCGATGTTCGTTGCCGATCCGGCCATCGCGGACATCCAGGTTCCGTCGCCGCGCACCGTGTTCGTGTTCGGCAAGAAGGCGGGCACGACCACGTTGATCGCGCTCGGCGCGAACCATCGTCCGATCCTGCGCAAGACGGTGATCGTGCAGGTCGACACGGCGTCGCTGCAGGGCGTGCTCGACAGCCGCTTTCCGCAGCTGAAGCTGTCGGTGTCCGGTGCGCCGGGCTCGCTGATGGTGTCGGGCAAGGTGCCGGGCGCGGCCGACGCGGACGCCGTGATGCAGTCGCTCACGCCGTACCTGCACGACAAGGAAAAGATCGTCAACCGGCTCACGCTGTCGCGCCCGATCCAGGTGAACCTGCGCGTGCGGGTGACCGAGGTGAGCCGCAACGTCACGCAGCAGCTCGGCATCAACTGGAGCTCGCTGGGCGCCGCCGGCAATTTCGTCGGCGGGCTGTTCAACGGACGCACGCTGTTCGATCCGACGAACGGCCTGTTCAACCTGTCGCCGACGGGCGCATTCTCGGTGCTTGGCGGGTTCCGCGCGGGGCGCTGGTCGATCGACGTCGTGCTCGATGCGCTCGACCAGGAAGGCCTGATCACGATGCTCGCGGAACCGAATCTCACCGCGATGTCCGGCGAGACGGCGAGCTTCCTCGCGGGCGGCGAGATTCCGGTCCCGGTTGCGCAGACCGGCAACACGGGGGTGATCACGGTCGAGTACAAGCCGTTCGGCGTGTCGCTCGACTTCACGCCGACCGTGCTCGCCGAGAACCGCATCAGCCTCAAGGTGCGGCCGGAAGTCAGCGAGGTCGATGCGAGCAACAGCGTGACGACGGGCAGCATCAAGGTGCCGGCGCTCACGGTGCGGCGCGTCGAGACGACGGTCGAGCTGTCGAGCGGGCAGAGCTTCGCGATCGGCGGGCTGCTGCAGAGCCAGACGGCCGACACCGTGTCGCAGATTCCGGGGCTCGGCCGGCTGCCGATCATCGGCCGGCTGTTTTCGTCGAAGAACTTCCAGGACAACAAGACCGAGGTGGTCGTCATCGTCACGCCGTACATCGTGCAGCCGGCCGGGCCAGGCCAGCTCGAGCAGGCGATCGACACCGTCGCGCGGCCGAGCAGCGACCTGGAGTTCGCGGTACAGCGCAACCTGGGGCTCGACCTGCTGTCGGGCGACACGCCGCGCCTCGTCGGCGCCGCGGGCTTCGTGTACTGAACCGGAGGAGCGCGCATGCGAAACCGATCGACCGTTGCCGCACTGCTGCCGCTGGTGCTCGCGGGCTGCCTGTCGGCGCCGCCGCCGGTCAACCTGCCCGATGCGCGGGCGATCGGCTTCGACGGCGCGCGCGCGGTGCCGCCCGACTGCGCGACGCTGATGCAGCCGTCGCATCTCGTCGACGCGTGGTTCGCGCGGCCCGGCGTGCCGTTCGGCTGCGCGACCTACACGAATCTCGCGACGATGCTCGCGCGGCCGGAGGATCTCGTCGCGCCCGTGCCGTACGGCGGCGCGGACGCGCTGACCGCGGCCGACGCGGTGCGCCGCTACGTCGAGGATCGCGTGAAGCAGCCGACGCCCGGCAAGACGCAGACGACCGGCTCGCCCGGCCATTGACCGCACCCGGATGCCATTACGATGCCGCCCATGAACCTCCTCGATCGCCAGCACACCCGGCGCGCCGCATCCGCGGGAGCGGCCGATCTCGTCGCGGTCGTATCCGATGCGGGCAGCGAGGACGTGATACGCCGCGTCACGCAGGAGCTGTCGATCACGCGCAGCCACCTGCAGGCGGGCACCTGCGACGAAGCGATCCGGCTGCTGCAGCAGTACGAGCGTTCGCCGCGGCAACTCGTCATCGACGTGTCGGATTCGGTGCTGCCGGTGTCGGACCTGATGCGGCTCGCCGACGTGTGCGACCCGTCGGTGCGGGTCATCGCGATCGGTACGCAGAACGACGTCGGGCTGTTTCGCAACCTGCTCGGCATCGGCGTGCAGGACTACATCGTCAAGCCGCTGACCGTCGAGTTGATGCGGCGTGCGCTGACGGCGACGGAATCGGTCGTCCAGGCACGCACCGGCAAGGTCGTCAGCTTCGTGGGCGCACGCGGCGGCGTCGGCGCGACTACGATCACGGTGAACCTCGCGCGCTTCCTGGCGGGCGAGAAGCGCCGCCGCGTGGCCTACGTCGACCTGAACCTGCATGGCGGCGGCGCGAACGCGATGTTCGGGCTGACCAGCAACAACGGGCTGATCGAGTTGCTGAACATGGGGCAGCGTCCCGACGACGCGTTGTTCGAGCGCATGTTCGTCACGAAGGGCGACCGGTTGCACGTCCTGTCCGCGGAGCTGGCCTACGGCGCCGACGTGCCGGTGGGCGACGAGGCCGTCGCGCGCCTGGTCGACATGCTGAAGGATCGCTTCCACTACGTGCTGTTCGACGTCGGGAGCGGCGCCGGCAAGCTGCTCGAGGACGCGCTCGTGGCGTCCGATCTCGTCCATCTCGTGGTCGACCGCTCGGTGCATGCCGCGTACGAAGCCGCGCGGCTCGCGCGCTTCGTGCGGGAACTGCCCGGCGAGCGGCTGCTGTCGATGGTGCTGAACAACCCGCTCGCGCCGGTCGCGGGCCGCGTCGAGCCGGTCGATTTCGAGGAGGCGTTCGGCGGCGCGAAGCTGCACGAACTGCCGCACGAGCCGCAGACGCTCGCCGTCGCCGAGAACCTCGGCGAGCCGATCGAAGGCGCGAAGCGCAACGGCTTCCTCGACCAGATCCGGCAGCTCGCGAACGGGATCACCGGCGAACCGATGGTCGTCGCCGAGCCGTGGTACGCACGGTTCGTCAAGTGGAGGAAGGGATCGTGACGTTCGGTACCCGCAACCGGCGGCCAGCGGACGCCGTGCCGGCCGCGACGCCCGCCGTGGCGCACGAGCCCGTACAGGCTCCGGCTTCGGCCCCGGTGGACACGCCCGCGCCCGCGCCGATGCCCACCCGCGCGCCCGTGGCGGCCGATACCCACGAGGCGCTGATCCGGTCGAGCAAGTTCGACGCGATCCGCAGTGCGGTATTCGCGTCGATGAACATGTCGGCGGCGCTGATGAAGACACGCGACGAAGTGCGTGCGGGCATCGAGCAGGTGGCCGCGCACACGGTCGAGCGCGAACGCCTGAAGATCACGGCCGGCGAGCAGGTGCTGATCGTCGATGCGATCCTGAACGACATGTTCGGCGTCGGGCCGATCGAGCCGCTGCTCGCCGACGACACGGTCACCGACATCCTCGTCAACGGGCCCGACCAGGTCTACGTCGAGCGCGCGGGCCGGCTCGAGCTCACGTCGCTGAAGTTCCGCGACGACGCGCACGTGGCGAGCGTCGCGCAGCGGATCGCGGCGGCGGTGGGGCGGCGCGTCGACGAGAGCAGCCCGATGGTCGACGCGCGGCTCGCCGACGGCAGCCGCGTGAACGTCGTGCTGCCGCCGATCGCGATGCGCGGCCCGTCGATCTCGATCCGCAAGTTCGCGAAGCGCGACATCACGCTCGCGCGGATGGCGCAGCAGGGCAACATCTCGCATCCGATGCTGCAGGTGCTGAAGGTCGCCTGCGCGTGCCGGCTGAACATCGTGATCTCGGGCGGCACCGGCTCGGGCAAGACGACGCTGCTCAACGCGCTGTCGCAGCACATCGAGCAGCACGAACGGATCGTGACGATCGAGGATGCGGCCGAGCTGCAGTTGCTGCAGCCGCACGTCGTGAGCCTCGAGACGCGGCCGGAGAACACCGAGGGGCTCGGCGGGATCTCGCAGCGCGATCTCGTGCGCAACGCGCTGCGCATGCGGCCCGACCGCATCATCCTCGGCGAGATTCGCGGCCCCGAGGCGTTCGATGTGCTGCAGGCGATGAACACCGGGCACGACGGCTCGATGACGACGATCCACGCGAATTCGCCGCGCGATGCGATCAGCCGGCTCGAGAGCATGGTCATGATGGCGAACGCGAACCTGCAGCTGCTGTCGATCCGGCGCCAGATCGCGAGCGCCGTGCACCTGTTCGTGCAGATCGAGCGGATGCGCGACGGCGTGCGGCGCGTGACGCGGATCACCGAGATCGTCGGGATGGAAGGCGAGGTGGTCATCACGCAGGACCTGTTCGCGTTCCGCCAGGAAGGTGACACGACGCGCGATGCGGTGAAGGGCGTATTCGAGGCCTCGCCGTTGCGGCCGGGATTCGCGGCGCGCGCCGCGTATTACGGCGTCGAGGATGCGCTCGCCGAGGTGTTCCGGCAATGAGGGCCGCCGACCTGTTCGCGGCCGGCGCGTTCGTGATGATCCTCGCGATCGGGCTCGTGCTGTCGTCGTGGTTCGATCGCGCGAGCCACACGCCGGCCCAGCGCATCCGCGCACGGATGCGCCGGTTGTCGCCGTCGCTTGCCGGGCGCGACGGGCACGCGTCCGCCACGCCCGGCGTCGCGCTGTTCAACCTCGAGCGCCGGCAAGGCCGGCTGCGCGCGTGGCTGCAGCGCCGCGTGACGCGCGTGCGCGCGGTCGGCGGCAAGGGCGGTGTGCGGATCGTCGTCGCGAGCACGATCGCCGGCGCGATCGCGGCGATCGTCGCGGTGAAGCTGATCGGGCCGCCGGGCTTCCTGCGCCCGCTGATCTACGCCGGGTTGCCGCTGGTCGCGATGCGCGCCAGCTACCGTATGCTGGTGGAGCGCTTCCGGGTCCGGTTTCTCGAAGCGTTCCCGGACGCGATCGACGTGATCGTGCGGGCCGTGCGCGCGGGGATTCCGGTCACGCAAGCGATCAGCATGGTCGGCGACGGCGCGGCCGAGCCGGTGCGTGCGACGTTCCGCTCGATGGGCGACAGCCTGCGCGTCGGCGCGGATCTCAAGAACGTGCTGACGCAGGCGGCGGACCGGCTGATGATCGCGGACTTCTCGTTCTTCACCGTCTATCTGCTGCTGCAGCGCGAGACCGGCGGCAGCCTCGGCGAAACGCTCGACGAGCTGTCGAGCATCGTCCGCACGCGCCGCGACATTCGCCTGAAGACCCGCGCGCTGACCGCCGAAGGGCGCATCACGACGAACATCATTTCGGCGGTGCCGTTCGTGATGATCGGCGCGCTGTTCCTCGTGAACCGCGACTACGTGATGCTGCTGTTCACGACGCAGGCGGGGCACACGATGCTGACGATCGCGGCCGGGTTGCTGACGGTCGGCCTGCTGGTGATCCGCAAGATCTCGAAACTGGATACCGCGCGATGACGATGTCGATACTGGCCGCCCGCGGCCTCGAGTTGCTGTTGTTGCTCGCCTGTGTCGCGGTGGCGCTCGCCACGCCCGGCGGCGGCACCCGCCAGCGGATCGCCGCACGCGTGCGGCAGGCTGCCGGACAGCATCCGCCGGCGCCGGTGGCGGGGTGGCTGCAGCCGGGCGGTGTGCGCGTGGACCTGTCGCGCCGGCTCGCGCAGCTCGGCGAACGGCTGCCGGTGCTCGACCCGATGCAGCGCGTGAAGCTCGGCCTGCAGCTGGCGCGCGCGGGCTTTCGCGAGCGCCGCGCGGTGTCGTCGATGATCGGGATCAAGCTGAGCTGCGGCGTGCTGTTCGCGTGCGGCGCGATCGTGTTCAGCCCGCTGATTCCGCGCTTCGGCGAATACTTCGTGATCCGCGCGCTGGCGATGATCGCCGCGTTCGTGATCGGCGTGATCGTGCCGGAATACGTGCTCGGCGCGATGATCAAGCGGCGGCGGCGGATCATCGCCGCGTGCTTTCCGGATGCACTCGACCTGCTGGTGATCTGCACGATGGCCGGCAACAGTCTCGCGTCGGGCATCCGGCGTGTCGCGCACGAACTGTCGCGCATCTGCCCGCCGCTCGCCGACGAGCTGACCGTGTGCGCGGACGAGCTCACGCTGAGCGGCGACGTGTCCGCGACGCTCGCGCATTTCGCGATGCGCGTCGATTTCACGTCGGCGCGTTCGCTCGCGACGACGCTGACGCAGTCGCAGCGGTTCGGCACGCCGATCACGCAGGCGCTGCGCACCCTGTCGCGCACCGAGCGCACCGAGCAGATCGTCGCGCTCGAGGAACGGGCCGCGAAGCTTGCGCCGAAGATCACGCTGCCGATGATGCTGTTCATCCTGCCGACGGTCTGCCTGATCGCGGCGGGCCCGGCGGCGATTCGCCTGCTCGAGGTATTCAGATGACACGATCCGTCGTACGCGCGTTCGCGCTCGCGGCCGTGCTGCCGGTGCTGGCCGGCGGCTGCGGCGCGCCGGGCATCCAGACGCGGCCGGTGCTGTCGCACAAGAGCGACGACCCGCAGGCCGAATTGCGCATCGCGGACAGCGCGCTTGCCGGCGGCAACGTCGATCTCGCGTCGACGCTGTACGAGAAGGTGCTCGCGAAGCATCCCGATTCGCTCGCCGCGCGCCTGGGGCTCGGCGACGTCAACTACCGCGCGGGCGACCTGGAGCGCGCGCGGATCCTCTACGACGAAGCGCAGCGGCAGGCGCCCGCGGAGCTCGGCCCGCGGCTCGGGCTCGCGCGCGTCGCGTTGCGGCAGCGCCGCCTCGACGAAGCCGCGCAGCGCTATCGCGACCTGCTGGCCGCGCAGCCGAACCATCCGCTCGCGGCGGAAGGGCTCGGCACCGTGCTCGACCTGCAGGGGCGTCATGCGGATGCGCAGGTCGTGTATCGCGAGGCGCTGCGCGCGCACCCGGACGCGCAGGGGCTGCGCGTCGACCTCGGGCTGTCGCTCGTGCTGAGCAACCGGCCACGCGAGGGCGTGAACGTGCTGCTCGACGTCGCCGGGCTGCCGTCCGCGCCGTGGCAGGCCCGCCAGAACCTCGCGTTCGCGTACGGCGTGCTCGGCAACACCGATTCGGCGAAGAAGCTGTTGTCGGCGGACTTGA
>NZ_JAAGPP010000208.1:0-12095 GCF_017104975.1 Burkholderia sp. Ac-20344 | reverse complement strand
CCGCAGGCCGCCGCACAACCGGCACGGCGCGCCGCCGCAGCGCCGGGCGCGGGCCATGAACCGAAGCGTGCGGCCGATGCCGGCGCGCACGCGCAGAAGGATGCACCGGCTTCCCGCGGCACGGCCGCGGGCGGCTACGGGCCGCGTCTCGCGAAAACCGCCGCACCGGCCGACAAGCCGGCCGCGAAGCCTGCACTCGTGCGCCCGGCGCTGAACGGCGAGAAGCCGGCGGCGGCCACGGCCGGCACGTCCGACGACGATTGGGAGACCTTCTAAACCATGCCGCACGCGCGCGCGCCGTTTCGACCCGATGCACCGGATGCCTCGCCTCGCGCGGGCGAGCCGGGGCGCGACTTCGCGTTCACGAGCGCGGATTTCGCACGCATTCGCGCGCTGATCCATCAACGCGCGGGGATCTCGCTGTCCGAGCACAAGCGCGACATGGCCTACAGCCGTCTCGCGCGCCGCTTGCGGGCACGCGGCCTCGACACGTTCCGCGACTACCTCGACCTGCTCGAGCAGGAAGACGAGCCGCTCGAGTGGGAAGCGTTCACCAACGCGCTGACGACGAACCTGACCGCGTTCTTCCGCGAGGCGCACCACTTCCCGATCCTGTCGGATTTCGTGAAGGGGCGGCCGGCGCCGGTATCGGTCTGGTGCTCGGCGGCGTCGACCGGCGAGGAGCCTTACTCGATCGCGATCACGCTGATCGAGGCGCTCGGCGAATCGGCCGCGCGCGGCGCGTCGATCCTCGCGACCGACCTCGACACGCAGGTGCTCGCGAAGGCGGAGGCCGGCATCTACACGTATGACCAGGTCAAGCACCTCGCGCCGGAGCGGCTGAAGCGCTTCTTCCTGAAGGGCACGGGCGCGCAGGCCGGCCGCGTGAAGGTGCGCCCCGAGCTGCGCGCGATGATCCGCTTCGAGCAGCTGAACCTGACCGATGCGGATTACGGGATCGCGAAGCCGTTCGACGCGATCTTCTGCCGCAACGTGATGATCTATTTCGACAAGCCGACGCAGGGGCAGGTGCTGTCGCGCTTCGAGCCGCTCGTGAAGCCGGGCGGGCTGCTGTTCGCCGGCCATTCGGAAAACTTCACGTATGTCACGCAGGCGTTCCGGCTGCGCGGGCAGACGGTGTACGAGCTGACCCGCGACGCCGCGCAGGGCGCGCGGCCGCGTGGCGCGCAGGCGCCCGCGATGCCGTCTTCCGTGCGCGTGCATGCCGCGGGCGCCGCATCCGCTCCTGGAGACCGCGGATGAGCGCCCTGCCGATCGCAACCAATCGCTACTTCGACAACCACTTCGGCCGTCCCGGCGTGAAGCTGTTGCCGAACGAGTTCTACACGACGTCCGAGGACATGGTGCTGATGACCGTGCTCGGCTCGTGCGTCGCTGCGTGCCTGCACGACCCGTACGCGGGCATCGGCGGGATGAACCACTTCATGCTGCCGGACGACGGCGCCGATCCGGGCGCGGCTGCGTCGGAATCGATGCGCTACGGCGCGTATGCGATGGAAGTGCTGATCAACGAGATGATCAAGGCCGGCGGGCGCCGCGAACGCTTCGAGGCGAAGGTGTTCGGGGGCGCGGCCGTGCTGGCCGGGATGACGACGATCAACATCGGCGACCGCAACGCGGATTTCGTGCGCCGCTACCTCGCGCTCGAACGCATCCGCATCACGGCGGAAGACCTGCAGGGCGTGCACCCGCGCAAGGTGGCGTTCATGGCGAACAGCGGGCGCGCGATGGTGAAGAAGTTGCGGCTGCAGGTGCCGGGCGTCACCGAGCGCGAAGCCGCGCTCGCCCGCGAGGCCGATCGCGCCCGCGCCGCACGGCCGCGTCCGCAGGTCGAGTTGTTCGCGGCGAAGCGTCCGGCTCCGCCGCAGCCGGCGCGGCCGCGCATCGAACTGTTCGGCGCGCGCAGCGCGGCGCCGGCCGGCGGCGTACGGGCGGCGAACCTATCAAGAAAGCAGGAGGCATGACCGCAGTGCAGAAGATCAAAGTATTGTGCGTCGACGATTCGGCGCTGATCCGCAGCCTGATGACCGAGATCATCAACAGCCAGCCCGACATGACGGTGTGCGCGACCGCGCCCGATCCGCTCGTCGCGCGCGAGCTCATCAAGCAGCACAACCCCGACGTGCTCACGCTCGACGTCGAAATGCCGCGCATGGACGGGCTCGACTTCCTCGAGAAGCTGATGCGCCTGCGGCCGATGCCGGTCGTGATGGTGTCGTCGCTGACCGAGCGCGGCTCGGAGATCACGCTGCGCGCGCTCGAACTCGGCGCGGTCGATTTCGTCACGAAGCCGCGCGTCGGGATTCGCGACGGGATGCTCGACTACGCGGAAAAGCTCGCCGACAAGATCCGCGCGGCGTGGCGTGCGCGCGGGCGCCAGGCGCCGCAGCCGCAGGCCGCCGCGCGCGCGGCGGACAGCCACCCGGCCGCGCCGATGATCAACAACCCGCTCGTCAGTACTGAGAAGCTGATCATCATCGGCGCGTCGACGGGCGGCACCGAGGCGATCCGCGAAGTGCTGACGCCGCTGCCGCCGGATGCGCCGGCCGTGCTGATCGCGCAGCACATGCCGCCGGGCTTCACGAAGTCGTTCGCGCAGCGGCTGAACGGCCTGTGCCGGATCGCGGTGAAGGAAGCGGAGCACGGCGAGCGCGTGCTGCCGGGCCACGCGTATATCGCGCCGGGCCACGCGCACCTGTTGCTTGCGAGAAGCGGGGCGAACTATATTGCGCAACTGTCGGACGAGCCGCCGGTGAACCGGCACCGCCCGTCGGTCGACGTGCTGTTCCGCTCGGCGGCGACGCACGCGGGCAAGAACGCGATCGGGGTGATCCTGACCGGGATGGGCCGCGACGGCGCGGCCGGCCTGCTGGAAATGAAACGCGCGGGCGCTCACACGTTCGCGCAGGACGAAGCAAGCTGCATCGTGTTCGGAATGCCGCGCGAGGCGATCGCGCTCGGCGGCGCGGACGAGATCGTGCCGCTGGCCGAGATGAGCCGCCGCGTGATGGCGCGCCTCGCGACGATGGGCGACCGCGTGCAGCGCGTTTGAATGGAATGTCACGGGGCGCGTGCCACGATACGCGTCCCGACGGAAACGAATCTGGAAAGGAACGACGATGGACAAGAGCATGAAAATCCTGGTGGTGGACGATTTCCCGACGATGCGCCGGATCGTCCGCAACCTGCTCAAGGAACTGGGCTACTCGAATGTCGACGAGGCCGAGGACGGCGCGGCCGGCCTGGCGCGGCTGCGCGGCGGCGGTTTCGACTTCGTGATCTCGGACTGGAACATGCCGAACCTCGACGGCCTCGCGATGCTGAAGGAAATCCGCGCGGACGCGACGCTCACGCACCTGCCGGTGCTGATGGTCACGGCCGAGTCGAAGAAGGAGAACATCATCGCGGCGGCGCAGGCCGGCGCGAGCGGCTACGTCGTGAAACCGTTCACGGCCGCGACGCTCGACGAGAAGCTGAACAAGATCATCGACAAGATGGCGAAGACCGGGAGCTGACGTGAACGAGCCGATCCATGCCGCGCTGACGGGCGCCGGGTTCAGCGCCGACGGCCACGCCGAAGGCGCCGATTACGCGAGCGACCGTATCCTCGCACGCATCGGCCATGTCACACGCACGCTGCGCGATTCGATGCGCGAGCTCGGGCTCGACAAGCACGTCGAGCGGGCGGCGGAAGCCGTGCCCGATGCGCGCGACCGGCTGCGCTACGTCGCGACGATGACCGAGCAGGCCGCCGTGCGCGTGCTGAACGCGATCGAGGTCGCGAAGCCGATGCAGGAGCGCATCCAGAACGAGGCCGAGGCGCTCGACGCGCGCTGGGCGCAGTGGTATGCGACGCCGATCGAGCACGCGGAAGTGCGCGAGCTGATGGACGATACGCGCGCGTTCCTGCGCACGCTGCCCGAGTCGGCTTCGGCGACCAGCGCGCAGCTGCTCGAGATCATGCTCGCGCAGGATTTCCAGGACCTGACCGGGCAGGTGATCAAGAAGATCATGGACATGGTCTACCTGATCGAGCAGCAGCTCCTCACGGTGCTCGTCGAGAACATCGCGCCCGAGCGGCGCGAGCAGTTCGCGGCCACCGCGGCCGCGCTCGCGGCCGAGCAGATCAGCCCGACCGGCAGCCCCGAGTCGCTGCTGAACGGCCCGCAGATCGCGCCGGAAGGCAAGTCCGACGTGGTCCAGGACCAGGGGCAGGTGGACGACCTGCTCGCCAGCCTGGGCTTCTGACCCAGCCGCATGCATCGGCGCGCCGAGTTTCGCGAGGGCGCCCGATGCACGCGTCGTCCTGCCTTCGTACCGTTTCCCCCCACCCGCCGCACACGTACGGCCCACGGCGATCCTGCGTCAAATTGACACTTCGACACACTCAGCAGGCATACTACGCGTCAGCAGCAACGTAGCGTCATTCGTACGATTTCATATGTTGGCAGGTGGCGCGGGCCGATGGATGGCCGCACCGCCCGGCAACGAAGCCAGTCCCTTGGGGGGGAACGTGAAGCTGAAACGCTTGGGCTGGGCTGTCGCGCACGCGACGGCTGCAATGGGTGTGCTGTGGAGCGTCCACGCACACGCGGAACTGGGCGGCGCACCGATGTCGCCGCCGGCGGACGATCAGGCCGCAACCGTGCGCGCGTTGCAGCGCGCGATGCGTTCGGCAGATGGCGTGCAGACGAGCACGGCTGCCTATACCGTCCGCGAGATCACACTCGGATCGGGCACCGTCATCCACGAATACACGTCGGCCGCGGGCAGCGTGTTCGGCCTCGCGTGGCAAGGGCCGACGATGCCCGATCTCGCGTCGCTGCTCGGCAGCTATTTCCCGCAATACACCGCTGGCGTCCAGGCGGCGCACAAGGCGCGCGGCTGGCGCGCGCCCGTCTCCGTCGACACCAACGGCCTCGTGATCCGGACAGGCGGCCACATGGGCGCCTTCTCGGGCCAGGCATGGCTGCCGGCGGCGCTGCCCGCCGGCCTGGCCGGCACCGACATCCAGTGACAGCGGGAGAGCGATCTTGAGAATTCCTCGTACATTCAAGCGCTGGCTCGGCGTGCTGGGCCTCGCGGCGGCGACGGCCGTACTCGTGACGGCATGCGGCGGCGGCGACGGTGGCGGCGGCGGCAGCTCGGGCAACAACGGCAACGGCGGTTCGGGCGGCTCGGACGGCAATACCGGGAACAAGGCCGTCATCACGGTCGGCTCCGGCGTCGCGAACGTGATCAACATCCCGACCGTCAGCCTGAAGATCTGCGCGCCGGGCACGTCGAACTGCCAGGTGGTCAACAACGTGCTCGTCGATACGGCGTCCTACGGGCTGCGGCTCGTCGGCAGCGCGGTGTCGGGCGTGCTCGGCAGCCTCCCGCAGGTGACGAGCGGCGGCGCGCCGGTCGCCGAGTGCGGCAAGTTCGTGTCGAGCTATACGTGGGGTTCGGTGCGCACGGTCGACCTGTCGATCGGCTCCGAGCAGGCGAGTTCGCTGCCCGTGCAGATCATCGGCGACCTCGGCACGACGAACGTGCCGAGCTCGTGCACGAACGGCGGCGCGTCGGCCAACTCGGCGAGCGCGCTCGGCGCGAACGGGATCCTCGGCATCGGGCCGGCGCCGGTCGATTGCGGCACGACCTGCGCGACGTCGACGTCGACGAACAACAACTACTACGCATGCCCGAACGGCGACAACGCGAACTGCGCAGTTGCGCTCGTGCCGGTGGCACAGCAGGTGGCCAACCCGGTGCATCGTTTCGCCGACAGCAGCGGCGTGAGCGTGACGATGCCGGGCATTTCGAACAACGGGCAGGCCGGCGCAACCGGGACGCTGACGTTCGGCCTGCCCGACATGACCGGGAAGACCGTGATGACGTCGACCACGACGGGCGACGTCAGCGCGACGTTCCAGGGGCGCAACGTGATGGCGTTCTTCGATACGGGCTCGAACGCGTATTTCTTCAACGATTCGACGACCACGTCGACGACCTGCTCGAAGAACACGCAGTTCTACTGCCCGGCTTCGTCGCCGGCCAGCTACTCGGCGACGCTGACCGGCCAGAACGGCGTGGCCGCCACCGTGTCGATGTCCGTCGCGAATGCGGATGCGCTGTTCGCGAACCCGTCGACGTTCGCGTTCAACGACATCGCGGGTCCGTTCGGTTCGTCCAGCTGGCTCGACCTCGGCATGCCGCACTTCTACAACCGGACGATCTACTTCGGGATGGACAAGACCGCGAGCGGCGGCGCGCAGCCTTTCGTCGCATTCTGACGCGGCACGGCCGTATGCTGGAGAGAGAGGGGGGCGAGCGATCGCCCCCTTTTTTATTCGACGGCCGCGCGTGGCATGACGGGGCGGACCGGCGCGCCGCCGCGCGCGGACCCAGCGCCTACGATGTAATACCGGCATTCGTGCCGGCACGAGATCGAGGAGACAGTGCCATGAGCCCGCGTATCCAACGCATCACGCCGTTCCTGTGGTTCGACCGCGACGCCGAGGCGGCCGCCGGTTTCTACGTGTCGGTGTTCGACAATGCGCGCATCGTGCACGTCGCGCGCTACGGCAAGGCCGGCGCGCACGCATCCGGCAGCGCGGAGGGTGCGGTGATGACCGTCGCGTTCGAGCTCGACGGGCAGGCGTTCGTCGCGCTGAACGGCGGCCCGGTGTTCCAGATCACGCCGGCCGTGTCGTTCGTCGTCAATTGCCGCGACCGGGACGAAATCGACCGCTACTGGGCGCGCCTGTCCGAAGGCGGCGACGAGCGCGCGCAGCAGTGCGGCTGGCTGCGCGACCGCTTCGGCGTGTCGTGGCAGGTCGTGCCGGTGCAGTTGCCGGAACTGATGGCGGGCGACCCGGGGCGCGCGGAGCGCGTGATGGCGCAGGTGATGACGATGAAGAAGCTCGACCTCGGCGCGCTGCAGCGGGCGGCGGCGGGCTAGGGGCGGGCCGGTCAGCACGTTGCCGGCGTGGACCGGCACCAGGGGCCGCGAAAGCCGGTGAGCGGCCGGAACGGGCGCTAGGCCGGTGGCCGGCCGTCGCGCATCAGGCGCGTATGGTCGAGGAAGCGGTGGCCGGGCCCGTACGCGGTGCTTTCGATCCGTGCGGCGTCGGCCGGCGCGACCGGGCGCCCGGCGCCATCGACCGACACCGATTCGATCTCGACGACCGGCACGCACCCGGCCGCGCGGGCGCGTTCCGCCGCTTCACCGCGCGCGTCGACACAGCGGAAAATGAAGCTCGCGGGGAAATCCTGCGCGTGCAGGGTTTGCGTCGACCCGTTCCACGCATGGCGCAGGGCGATCGTGCCGGGGTGCGGCGCGTCAGGCGCCTGCGCACCGGGTGGTAGGGCCGGCGTGCCCGCGCAGCCGGCGGCCAGTGCGCAGGCGAGCGACAGCGACGGGACGAGCGGATGACGGAGCATGGCGCGGTTCGACCGGAATCGGGAATGGCGAAGGGTAGCGCGCTTTGCACGCCTGCGTAATGCCGTTCGGTTAATCGAATGCGACACACTCGCGCCGATTATCGATCGCACCCGATTTCATTCGGTTGTAATCCAATTCTGGATTATCCGAGGCTGTAGTTTCTGTCAGGTCTTCAAGATTATTAAAATGACGCGACATGCAGGCCTGCGGCGCGGAACTCCGCTGCTGCAGTCGTTCCCGCGCCGTGTTGGCGGGCGATACGGCCAGATTCGAGCACGCCCCGGCATGTGAAAATAGATGGAGCCCTTCGAAATTCAAACATATAATGCCGGCGTTGTTTCCGGGGTCGTCAATATAAAACAGGAGGGTAATAAGATGAATTTTTCAGAAGCCGTTCGTTCCGCACTCAATAAATACGCGACATTCGAAGGCCGTGCGCGCCGTGCCGAATACTGGTATTTCGCGCTGCTGAGCTGCGTTCTGTCGCTCGCCGCGCAGGTCATCGGCGCGGCCGGCCGCAACGCGGGCCTGATCACGCTGCTGCTGCTCGTCGTGATCGGCCTGGTTTCGCTGGCGCTGATCATTCCGGGCATCGCGGTCAGCGTGCGCCGGCTGCACGATACGGGCCGCTCGGGCTGGTTCCTGCTGCTCGCGCTGATTCCGATCGTCGGCAGCATCCTGCTGCTCGTGTGGATGTGCTCGCGCGGCACCGAAGGCCCGAACCGCTTCGGCGCGGATCCGATCCCGGCGGCCTGACCGGCACCCGCCCCGACGCGCGAAGCCGCCGCGTCGGGGCCTGATTTCGCGCTGCACCCGCGGCGCCGTTTCACCGCTTCACCGTTTCCGCGCTTTTTCGTCGCTTCACGCCGTCGCCGCTCCGTCCGGAGTCGACACCCGCCATCGCACCGCCCGCCCGTTTTTGCGCCGCGCCGCACACCGTTCCGTCCCCCGTCCGGCCGCGTTCGCACCGGGTCGCCCGATTCCCCGAAATACCCCCCTTTCCCGGCTTTGCTCGACCGATCGGCGTTTGACGCCTCCATGAATAATCGGTGTCACTGGAAAGCGGCATTCCGCCGTACCCGACTGGAGGCCCCGTGGCAGACGAGAGCGATCTCGACAAGACCGAAGCCGCCACTCCCAGGCGCCGCGAGAAGGCGCGCGAGGAGGGGCAGGTCGCGCGTTCGCGCGAACTGGCTTCGTTCGCGCTGCTCGCGGCCGGGTTCTACGGTGCCTGGCTGCTCGCGGGCCCGTCGGGCGGACATCTGCAGGCGATGCTGCGCGGCGCGTTCACGTTCGATCGCGCGACCGCGTTCGACACGAACCGGATGCTGTCGGCGGCCGGCAGCGCGAGCCTCGAAGGCTTCGCCGCGCTGCTGCCGATCCTCGCGCTCACCGGCGTCGCCGCGCTGCTTGCACCGATGGCGCTCGGCGGCTGGCTGATCTCGCAGAAGACGTTCGAGCTGAAGTTCGACCGCCTGAACCCGATCTCGGGCCTCGGCCGGATCTTCTCGATCCAGGGGCCGATCCAGCTTGGGATGTCGCTCGCGAAGACGCTGGTCGTCGGCGGGATCGGCGGCATCGCGATCTGGCGCAGCAAGGACGAGCTGCTCGCCCTCGCGACGCAGCCGCTCGGCGTGGCGCTGCCCGATGCGCTGCACCTGGTCGCCGTGTGCTGCGGCACGACGGTCGCCGGGATGCTGGTGGTCGCCGCGCTCGATGTGCCTTACCAAATCTGGCAGTACAACAAGAAGTTGCGCATGACGAAGGAAGAAGTGAAGCGCGAGCATCGCGAGAACGAAGGCGATCCGCACGTGAAGGGGCGGATCCGCCAGCAGCAGCGCGCGATCGCGCGCCGCCGGATGATGGCGGCCGTGCCGAAGGCCGACGTGGTCGTGACGAACCCGACGCACTTCGCCGTCGCGCTGCAATACACGGACGGCGAGATGCGCGCGCCGAAGGTCGTCGCGAAGGGCGTGAACCTCGTCGCCGCGCGCATCCGCGAACTCGCGGCCGAACACAACGTGCCGCTGCTCGAAGCGCCGCCGCTCGCGCGTGCGCTGTATCACAACGTCGAACTCGAACGCGAGATTCCCGGCTCGCTGTACTCGGCCGTCGCCGAAGTGCTCGCGTGGGTCTACCAGCTCAAGCGTTTCCGTTCGGAAGGCGGTGCGTTCCCGGCGGTGCCGGTCGACCTGGATGTGCCGGCCGACCTCGACAAGGGCGCGTCGGTGTCCGCCGACGACGAGCGCGAAGAGCAGGAAGACACCCTCGGTAAGGCAGGTGCAGCATGAGCACCCCGACCGGCCTGTTCGCGAAGCGCCCGAACCTGCTCGCGGGCACCAACCTGCGCGCGCTCGCGGGCCCGATCCTCATCTGCATGATTCTGGGGATGATGATCCTGCCGCTGCCGCCGATGCTGCTGGATCTGCTGTTCACGTTCAACATCGCGCTGTCCGTGATGGTGCTGCTCGTCAGCATGTACACGATGAAGCCGCTCGACTTCGCGGCGTTCCCGAGCGTGCTGCTGTTCTCGACGCTCCTGCGCCTGTCGCTGAACGTCGCATCGACGCGCGTCGTGCTGCTCGAAGGCCACACCGGGCCGGACGCGGCCGGCCAGGTGATCGAGGCGTTCGGCCACTTCCTCGTCGGCGGCAACTTCGCGGTCGGCATCGTCGTGTTCGTGATCCTGATGATCATCAACTTCATGGTGATCACGAAGGGCGCGGGGCGGATCGCCGAAGTGTCCGCGCGCTTCACGCTCGACGCGATGCCCGGCAAGCAGATGGCGATCGACGCCGACCTGAACGCGGGCCTCATCAACGAGGAGCAGGCCCGCAAGCGCCGCTTGGCCGTGTCGCAGGAAGCCGAGTTCTACGGGTCGATGGACGGCGCGTCGAAGTTCGTGCGCGGCGACGCGATCGCCGGCCTGATCATCATGGCGATCAACGTGATCGGCGGGCTGATCGTCGGGATGGTCCAGCACGACATGACGTTCGCCGCGGCGGGCACGAACTACACGCTGCTGACGATCGGCGACGGCCTCGTCGCGCAGATCCCGTCGCTCGTGATCTCGACCGCGGCCGGCGTGATCGTGTCGCGCGTCGCGACCGACGAGGACATCGGCACGCAGATCACCGGCCAGCTGTTCACGAACCCGCGCGTGCTGAACATCACCGGCGCGATCATCGTGCTGATGGGGCTGATCCCGGGGATGCCGCACTTCGCGTTCCTGGCACTCGGCGGCGGCGCGATCTGGCTGGCCCGCACGCAGACCAAGCGCGCGGCGGCCCGCAAGGCGGCCGGCGACCTGACCGACATCGCACCGCCCGCCGTGCTGCCGTCGGACAGCCACGAGGCGACCTGGGACGACGTGCAACTGATCGACCCGCTCGGCCTCGAAGTCGGCTACCGGCTGATCCCGCTCGTCGACAAGAACAGCGACGGCGAACTGCTCAAGCGCATCAAGAGCATCCGCAAGAAATTCGCGCAGGAAATCGGCTTCCTGCCGCCCGTGATCCATATCCGCGACAACCTCGAACTGCGGCCGAACGCGTACCGGATCGCGCTGAAGGGCGTCGAGATCGGCGTCGGCGAAGTGTTCCCGGGCCAGTGGCTCGCGATCAACCCCGGCCAGGTGACGGCCGCGCTGCCGGGCGCCGTCACGCAGGATCCCGCGTTCGGGCTGCCGGCCGTGTGGATCGACGTCGCGATGCGCGAACAGGCGCAGGTGTACGGCTACACGGTGGTCGACGCGAGCACGGTCGTCGCGACGCACCTGAACCATCTGGTCGTCCAGCACGCGGCCGAGCTGCTCGGCCGCCAGGAAGTGCAGGCGCTCGTCGAGCGCACCGGCAAGGACGCGCCGTCGCTCGTCGAGGACCTCGTGCCGAAGACGATCTCGCTGACGACGCTGCAGAAAGTGCTGCAGAACCTGCTCGAGGAAGGCGTGCCGATCCGCGACATGCGCACGATCCTCGAGGCCGTGTCCGAACACGCGGGCCGCGGCGACGCGTTCGAGATCACGGCCGCGGTGCGGCTCGCGCTCGGCCGCGCGATCACGCAGCAGTGGTATCCGGGCGCGGGCGAAATGCAGGTGATGGGCCTCGACGCGAATCTGGAGCGCGTGCTGTCGCAGGCGCTCGCCACCGGCGCGAACCCGGGCCTCGAACCCGGCCTCGCGCACAACCTTCTGACCGGCACGCAGCAGGCGATGCTGCGTCAACAGAATCTCGGGCTGCCGCCCGTGCTGCTCGTGCAGCATGCGCTGCGCGCGATGCTCGCGCGTTTCCTGCGCCGCAGCCTGCCGCAATTGAAAGTGCTGTCGTACGCCGAAGTGCCGGACACACGCACGATCAAAGTCGTTAACGTCATCGGGGGTTCCGCTTGAACATTCGCAAATTCACCGGCGCAACGAGCCGCGACGCACTTCGTCTCGTGCGCGAGGCGCTCGGCGCCGACGCGGTCGTGCTGTCGAACCGTACGCTCGATGACGGCAGCGTGGAAATCGTCGCACTCGCCGATTCGGACCTGGCCGCCGTGACGCCGCCGGCTGCGGCGCGCCCGCGCATCGCATCGCCGCGCGCGCCGGAATCCGTGCCGGCCGCCGCGGTGCCGGGCATCGTGTCGCGTCCGGGCGCGGCAATGGCCC